>CBIHPZ010000521.1:0-3639 GCA_966211865.1 uncultured Aquabacterium sp. | reverse complement strand
CGCAGCAGCACGCTCACCTCCGCCGGGGGCACGGGCTTGCTGAAGTAGTAGCCCTGGATCTCGTCGCAGCCGTTCTCGCGCAGCACGGTCTGCTGCTCGGCGGTTTCCACGCCTTCGGCCACCACCGTCAAATGCAGCGTGCGGCCGATGGCGATGATGGCTTCGGTGATGGCGCGGTCCTTGCCGTCGCTGCCCACGTCGCGGATGAAGGAGCGGTCCACCTTCAGCGCGTCGATGGGGAATCGCTTGACCTGCGCCAGCGATGAATAGCCGGTGCCGAAATCGTCGATGGCGATGCGCACGCCCATCTGCTTGATGGCGTGCAGCTGCATCAGCGCGCGGTCCATGTCGTGCATCACCATGCCTTCGGTGATCTCCAGCTCCAGCAGCTCGGGCGCCAGGCCGGTGTCCTGCAGCACCTGGGCCAGGTCGGCCAGCAGGCCTTCGTCCTGGAACTGGCGGGCCGAGAGGTTCACCGACACCGCCATCGGCGGCAGCCCTTCGCGCTGCCAGGCCACGTTCTGCGCGCAGGCGGTCTGCAGCACCCAGCGGCCGATGGGCACGATGAGGCCGGTCTGCTCGGCCACGGGAATGAATTGCGCGGGTGACACCGAACCCAGGTCGGCGCTCTGCCAGCGCAGCAGCGCTTCCACGCCGGTGATGGTGTTGGTCTTCAGGTTCAGCCGCGCCTGGTAGTGGATGCTGAATTCGTTGCGCGGCAGCGCGGTGCGCAATGCGGTTTCCAGCGCCAGGCGTTCCAGCGATTGCGTCTTGATCGCCGGCGAATAGAACTGGAAGTTGTTCTTGCCTTCTTCCTTCGCCTGGTACATGGCGATGTCGGCGTTCTTCATCAGCGTGGCCTCGTCGGCCGCGTCCTGCGGGTACAGGGCCACGCCCACGCTGGCGGTGACGCGGCAGATCTGCTGCTGCACGACGATGGGCTCCAGCACCGCGGCCAGGATCTTGCGCGCCACGGTGGTGGCGTGGTCCGCCGCCGGCAATTCGGGCAGCAGCACCACGAATTCGTCGCCGCCCAGGCGCGCCACCACGTCGCTGGCGCGCAGGCAGGTCTTCAGGCGGCGCGCCACTTCCTTCAGCAGCTCGTCGCCGGCTTCGTGGCCCAGGGTGTCGTTGACCAGCTTGAAGCGGTCCAGGTCGATGAACAGCACCGCCAGCGTGCGGCCGTAGCGGCGCGCGGCGTGCAGGGCCAGGGTCACCAGTTCGCCGAACCAGGTGCGGTTGGGCAGGCCGGTGAGGCCGTCGTGCGTGGCCAGGTAGCGGATGCGTTCCTCGTCGCGCTGCTGGCGCGAGGTGTCGCGCGCCACGCCGCGCCAGCCGCTGGGCTTTCCGTCAGCCCCCAGGATGGGCGCGCCGCTGACGCGCACGTGCATCAGCTCGCCGTCCGGCCGCGGGCGGCGCAAGGTGCGTTCACGGAAGGGCTGGTGCTCGGCCAGCTGCTGCTGGAAGGCGTCCCAGCCGCCGTCGACGTCGAATCCCAACTCCCAAAAGGTGCGTCCCAGTTCGTTCTGGAAGGCGGCGGGGTCGGTCTGGTGGTGGCCTTCGATGCGGGTGAAGCGGCCCTCGGCGTCCTGTTCCCAGAACCAGTCGGACGACAGCTCGGTCAGCTGGCGGAAGCGGGCCTCGCTCTGGCGCAGTGCGCGTTCGGCGTGGGCACGCTGGGTCACGTCGGTGTACAGGGACACGAAGCCGCCCTCGGGAATCGGCAGGCGGCGGATCTCCAGCACGGTGCCGTCCGGCCGTTCCCGCTCGAAGCGGTGCGGCTCGGGGCTGCGGGCCAGTGCCACGCGCTGCTGCACGAGCTCGTCCACCTGGCAGGGGCCGTAGTCGCCGCGTTCGGCGTTGAAGCGCACGATGGCCTCGAAGGGCGTGCCGGGCCGGCACAGCGCGTCGGGCAGGTCCAGCAGTTCCTGGAAGCGGCGGTTGGCGCCCAGGGAACGCAGCTCGCCATCGAACACGGCAATGCCCTGGTCCATGTGCTCGAAGGTGTTCTGCAGCACGCGCTGGTTCTGGCGCAGCGCGCGTTCGGCCTGGGCGCGCTGCGTGATGTCGGTGTGCACGGTGACGATGCCGCCGTCCGGCAGCCGGCGGCGCCGCACTTCCAGCGTGCGGCCATCGGGCCGTTCGCGCACCTGGTAGGCGGGCTCGCAGCGGCGCGCTTCCTCCATGCGGCGGCGCACGTAGTCGTCGACCTCGCCGGGGCCGTAGTCGCCGCGTTCGGCCCAGTGGCGCACCAGCTGCTCGAAAGGCGTGCCGCGCTGGTACAGCGTGGCCGGCAGGTTGAACAGCGCGCGGTAGCGCTGGTTGACGGCCACCAGGCGCAGGTCGGCGTCGAACACGCTCACCGCTTCTTCCATGGTCTCGAACATCGCGTCCAGCACCTGGCGGCTTTCGCGCAGGGCCTGCTCGACGCGGCGCAGGCTCGTGGGGCTGCCGGGGGTGGCGGAGCTGGGGGCGTGGTCCCGGTGGCTGGCGCGGGCACGGCCCAGGCGCGGGCGCTGGCCCTGGCGGCGCGGTTGCAGCCGGGCCCGGCGGGCGGGCGGCACGGGGTGGGAACGAAGAACTCGCGGTCTCGGCATGTTCGGTCATTCGGCACCGCGGGCGAAGGATTGAGGAAACGGGGCCGGCCGTGGAACCGATTTCCACTTAGTTCACGCGATCGGGCCGCGGCATCCGGCGGACCCGGGCCACTCCGGCTTGACGGCGCGCGATCCGGCCGTGCGCCGCGGGGTGCGCGGCGAGGTGTGCCGCGCGGTGCGCCGTGCCTGTCGCGCGGGGGCCACGGCGGCCTGCGCCGCCCACCGGCCGTCGCCCTTGGGTCGGCCCTGCGGGCTCAGGGCGCGCTGGCGGCGGCGCGGTCGCGCGCTTGCAGCACGCTGTGCAGTTCACGCCGCTTCATCGCCAGGTAGTCCTCGCGGTCCAGCTCGTGCAGCTGCTTCGCGAACTGCTCGGTGGCGTCGAACCAGGCGGCGGCGCGCCGTTCAGTGGCGGCGGGCTCGGGCGTGCCCAGCGTGCCCAGGTAGGCCTCGATCGCCAGCTGGTAGCGCATGGCATTGCGTTCCACCGCCGCGCGGGCGCCGCGGATGGTGCCGGGGCGGCCGTCGGCGGGGTCGGCGCTGAAGCCCACCTTGTCGCGGCCCAGGGTCATCAGGTAGCCCTGCATGGCCCAGCGCGCCAGGGTGGACGTGCCGACCTGGTAGCCGAAATGCATGAAGGTGCTGCCGGGGCCGGCGGGCACCGCTTCCAGCAGGATCTCGTAGTCGCGCGTGCCCATGGGGCCGGTGGCCGCGCGCAGGGCCACCTTCAGCAGGTCGGGCTCCTGCGCTTCCAGCGTGAAGGCCAGGGCCAGCGGGTGCGCGCGTTCCAGCGGGGTGTCGCGCTTGCTGCCCAGGTGCATGGTGACGGTGCCCGGGCCCGCGGCGCAGCGCTTGACGTTGAGGTGCAGCTCCAGCACCTGGCACCACTGCGCGGGCCGCTGCAGCGCCTGCGCCACGTCGGCAAAACGGTGCGGCAGCAGCGCGAAGACCTCGCCGCGCGCGATGTCGCCCTGTTCGCTGGATTCGATGATCAGCGGCCGCTGGAACACCGACTGCGCCAGGCGCGGCGCCAGCGTGGCGTGCA
>CBIHPZ010000520.1:0-3642 GCA_966211865.1 uncultured Aquabacterium sp. | reverse complement strand
CGGGCGCCCCGCCCGGCCGACACAGCGTGACCGAACTCCAGCCGGTCCTCCAGCGGCTGGAAATCCAGGCCGATGCAGGCATGCCCGGCCAGTTGCGACGGCTCGGCCGGCGTGCCGTGCCGTCGCAGGTAGGCGGGCGTCGCGACCATCACGTAGCGCATGTCGCCCAGCACCCGCGCGACCAGCCCCTGCGCCACCGCGCCGGGGCGGGTGATGCGCAGCGCCAGGTCCTGGCCCTCGTCCACGAGGTCCACCAGGCGGTCGATCAGCGTCAGGTCCACCTGCACCTGCGGCCAGCGCGCCAGGAAGCCGGCCAGGCGGGGCGCCAGCCACACCTCGCCAAAGACCGTCGGTGCGCTGACACGCACGCGCCCCTGCGGCACCAGCGCGTAGCGGCCCGCCAGGGCCTGCACTTCACGCGCGGTCTGCGCCAGGCGCACGCAGCCGGGGTACACCTCGGCGCCCAGCTCCGTCAGCGAGATCGAACGCGTGGTCCGGTTCAACAGCCGCGCGCCCAATTGCGATTCCAGCCGCGCCACGCTGCGGCTCACGGCGGAATTCGTCAGCCCCAGGGCGCGTGCCGCGGCGGTGAAGCCGCCACTGTCGACCACGCGCGCAAACACCACCATCTCGTCCAGCAGTTCCATCAGGCCACGCTTGTCACGCCGATTGTTGAACGCAGCGCAGCAGTGCGCTGCCGTGGAGCGGGATTGTGCGCCGGCACGCCGCATGTCATCGTGCCGGCCTGTTCAACGCGCCTCTTCAACAGGCAAGCCATGGTCACTGTCTTCCTGCGCTACGTCCTCGACCCGCACAAGCTCGCCGAGTTCGAGCACTACGGCCGCCTCTGGATCCCGCTGGTGGAACGCTTCGGCGGCCGCCACCACGGCTACTTCATGCCATCGGAAGGGGCGAACAACATCGCGCTGGCGCTCTTCACCTTCCCGTCGCTGGCGCGCTACGAGCAGTACCGCATCGACTCCATGAAAGACGCCGACTGCCAGGCCGCCTTCGCGTACGCCGACAAGACGCGCTGCATCCTGAGCTACGAGCGCAGCTTCTTCCGCCCGGTGTTCGAAGGCGGCGCCACGGCATAGCCGAAGCGCAATTCCGAAGCCCGTGTCGCCCCGCGGGGCATGGCAGGCCGCCGCCACAATGCAGCGCTTCACGCCCTGCGGCGAAAGCCACCCCCTTCATGAGCGCCCTGTTCCAACCGCTGGCCCTCGGGCCACTGACCCTGCCGAACCGCATCGTCATCGCGCCGATGTGCCAGTACTCCGCCGACGGCGAAGGCTCCGCGACCGACTGGCACCTGATGCACCTGGGCGCGCTGGCGATGTCCGGCGCCGGCCTCTTGACGCTGGAGGCCACCGCGGTGTCGCCAGAAGGCCGCATCACGGCCAACGACCTGGGCTTGTATTCAGACGCGAATGAAGCGGCATTGGGCCGCGTGCTGTCGGCACTGCGCGGGCATTCGCGCATGCCCATCGCCATCCAGCTGGCCCACGCCGGCCGCAAGGCCTCCAGCCGCGCGCCCTGGCTGGGCGGCACGCAGGTGCCGATCGGCGAGCCCGGCGGCTGGCCGGCGGTGGCGCCCTCGGCCATCGCCCACGGCAGCAGCGAGCAGGCACCCACCGCGCTGGACGATGCCGGCCTGCGCAAGGTCCGCGACGACTTCGTGGCCGCGGCCCGCCGCGCCGCACGCCTCGGCATCGAAGCCATCGAGATCCACGCCGCCCACGGCTACCTGCTGCACCAGTTCCTGTCGCCGCTGGCCAACCGGCGCACCGATGCCTACGGTGGCAGCCTGGAGAACCGGCTGCGCTTTCCGCTGGAGGTGTTCGATGCGGTGCGCGAGGTCTTTCCGGCCGACCGCCCGGTGTGGGTGCGCCTGTCCGCCAGCGACTGGGTGGATGGCGGCTGGAACGTCGAGCAGAGCATCGCCTTCGGGCTGGCGCTCAAGGCACGCGGCTGCGCGGCCATCCACGTCAGCAGCGGCGGGGTGTCGTCGCAGCAGGCCATCAAGCTGGGGCCGGGCTACCAGGTGCCCTTCGCCCAGCAGCTGAAGGCGGCCGTGGGCCTGCCGACGATCGCGGTGGGCCTGATCACCGAAGCGCAGCAGGCCGAGGACATCATCGCCAGCGGCCAGGCCGACGCGGTGGCGCTGGCGCGGGCCATGCTGTACGACCCGCGCTGGCCCTGGCACGCGGCCGCGCAGCTGGGCGCCAGCGTGGCGGCACCGCCGCAGTACTGGCGCAGCCAGCCGCGGGAATTGAAGGACCTGTTCGCGAACGCGAGCTTCGGCGCCCGGTGATGCAGCACCGGCGAGCGCGCACAGGCAGCGCCAGCCCTGGCGCGGACCGCGCGGACGCCTCGGTGCGCGCGAGGCGCTGGCCGCACTGAAGGGGGCCGCCGGGGGCCGCGGCCGCGCAGATCGCATGGCCGCGCCTCTCATCCATTAGCGAATCAGCCGTAGCGCGGCTCGACGTGATCGCCCACCACGCGCACCGCGTCGCCCACCTTCACGCTGGGTGCCGACTGGGCCATCACCACCCGGCGCTCGCCCTGGTTCAGGCGCACCACCACCTCGTACTGCACCTCGTGGCCCTGGCGCCGGGCGATTTCGCGGCCCAGCAGCGCGCCGCCCACCGCACCGGCCACGCCGGCGGCCGTGCGGCCGTCGCCCTTGCCGATCTGGCTGCCCAGCAACGCGCCCAGCGCGCCGCCGGCCAGCGTGCCGATGACCTTGCCATTGCCGTCCACCTCCACGGCATTGACCGCCTCGACCACGCCGCATTCGGCACACCACTTGTCGTCGCGCCCACGCAGGTTGGCCAGGCCCTGGTACGCGTTGTCGACCGAACTGGTGGCCACGCGGTCGCCGACGCGCAGGCGCGCCACCAGCGGCCGGTCGGTCGCCACGCGGGCGCCCGCCGGCAACCGGTGCAGCACGGTGTATTCACCCGGCCGGATCTCTTCCATCACCAGCACGCGTGGGTTCGAGCCTTGCAGTTGCACCGACGCCTGGCCACCCGGCGTGCCGAGCATCGTGAAGCGCAGCGTGTCCGGGTTGCGGCGGCCGCCATCGGTGACCGTCACCTTGCTGATCTCCGGCCGCTGGGCGGCGGCCACCGGCGAAGGCCAGTCCGTCTGCAGCGCCTCGCCCAGCGTGGCGGTGGCCACGCGGTTGTCGCGCCGCAGGTTGGCCGTCACGCGGGAATCGGGCCCGATGCGGTCGCGCCGCGCCACCGTGTAGGTGCCGCGGTAGACGCCGGGTGAATCCTCGTACAGCGTCAGCGGTCGGGTGGCACCGTCGATCTGCAGCGTGGCGATGGCGCCGCTGGTGCCCCACATCGTGAACTCCAGGTCGGCGCCGGGCTCGATGCGATCGACCGCGCGCACGTCGATGGAGCTGATGCGCGGCATCTCGGCGCGCACGGCTGCCGTTTGCGCGAGCACCGGCAGCGGCGCCACGCTGAGGCCGGCGGCACCGGTGGACATGAGGGCAATGGCAAGGGTGACGGGACGCAGCATGGCGAACCTCCTGGACTGCGAAGCAGAGATGCCCGCAGCTTAGGAAGCCATGCGCGTGCGCGGGATCGGAGCAGGGCGCAGCTTGGCGTAGGCAAGGCCCTACGCGCG
>CBIHPZ010000519.1:0-3653 GCA_966211865.1 uncultured Aquabacterium sp. | reverse complement strand
GCCTGCGGCAGGCGCGCCAGCTGCAGGTCGGGCGCGTGGCTGAAGTACTGCACGCCGGCGATCTCGATCGGCCACAAGGTGACGGCCATGGCGCTGCGGAATTCGCAGTGCGTGTCCTGGCCGCGCGCCTGGGTGGACTGCAGCGCGCTGCCGCGCGGCACGGTGTAGCCGCGCGCCAGGTTCGGGTCCGCCGGGTCGGCGCCCAGGCGCACCACCATCATCGAAGGGACCGGCGCCAGGAAGTTGGGGTAGATCGATTCCAGCAGGTGCGCGATCAGGCGCGGCTGCTCGGCCTCGAGCTTCAGCTGCACCCGCGCGGCGAGGAAGGCGAAGCCTTCGAGCAGGCGCTCGACGTAGGGGTCGGAGACCTCCATGCCCTCGAGGCCCAGGCGCGAGGCGATCTTCGGGAATTCGGCGGCGAACTCGCTGCCCACCTCGCGCAGGTGGGTCAGCTCATCCTGGTACAGGCGAACGAGGCGCGGGTCCATGGTGTCGTCGTCGGCTCGGGCGCTTCAGTCGGTTCCGGGGCGTGGAGCGGCTTCAGCGCGCGCGCGAAGGCGCGGTGCTGGTGGCGTCGCGCACCTCGACCTGGCCGGCCTCGAGGTCGAGCTTGGTGCGCAGCAGCACCTCCAGCGGCACCGGTTGGGCCCACAGGTGGCCGCGGATCTCGAACTCGATGGTGTTGTGGGTGTCCAGCACGTGCGTGGCTTCCAGCGCCACCACCTTCAGCGATTCGGGCAAAAGGCGCGGCTCGAAGCGCAGGATGGCCTGGCGAATGGTGCGTTCCAGCAGGCTGACGTCGATCTTGCTGACCAGCTGGCCGGACATGGCCGGCAGGCCGAAATTGAGCACGCTTTCCGCCACCAGCGGCGGGATGTCGCCGACGGTGCCGTTGAGGTTGCCCATCGGCTGCGTGGCGTTGAAAAGCCAGCTCAGGTCGCGCAGCACCGCCTGGCGGATCTGCGACTTGGTCATCACCCGCCGGTCGACCGGCTCTTCGCGCTCGCCCGGGTTGTCATCGGTCAGGCGGTCCAGCAGCGCGGGCTGCAGGCGGTCGCGCACCTCGGACGACGTGGCCATGGGCGTCGCGGCGGCGGGTCGGTCAGGCGGCGGGGGCGTCGGCGGCGGGTTCGCCGCCTTCGGCGCCCGGGCCTTCAGCAGCGGCTTCTTCGGCCGGCGCCTCGGTGTCCAGCGTGATCTCGCGCAGCTCCAGCAGGCCCAGCTCGGTGGCGCTGGTGGCCAGCACGCGCTGGCCCAGGCCGCGGTACTGGCCTTCGGCCAGCTCCAGCCATTCGGTCTTGCGCGACATCAGCAGGCCGCCGTCGGTCTGCGCCACGGTGCCGGCATAACGCGCGGGCAGCAGCGCCACGGTTTCGCCGCCGTTGGCGAAGGTGACCTGCGCCGGCGCCCACACCAGGTCGCGCAGGTCGGCGGGGGCCTCGATCACCAGCTTCTGCAGGTGGCTGAAGGGCACCCAGCCGTAGCGGCCGTTGATGATGATCTCGAGCACGGGACCCAGGCGCGAATCGGCGTCGGCGATCCACTCGAAGGCTTCGCCGTTGATGGTGCCGGACGTGGTCTCGGCCTGCTCGAAGGCGGATTCACGGAGCTTGGCGGCTTGGGTCGTCTCGCCTGCGGCATCGGCCTGCAGGGCCTGGGCCAGCAGCGCCACCCAGGCCTTGGGCGGGCCGAAGACGTGCGGCAGCGTGTGGCCGGACATCACCGACTCGCGCACCGCCTCGCACTGCAGCGCGGGGCGGTAGGTGTTGACCATGGCGAGGGTGGACGGGTCCAGCTCGCCGCACACGCGCAGCTGGTCCAGCGCGCGCTGCCACTGGCCCAGCACGCTCAGCAGCTGGAACAGGAAGACGCGCAGCTTCGGGTCGGCGGCCTTGCCGCGCACCTGCTGCTGCAACTGGGCGAGTGCGCCTTGCGGGTCGCCGGCGGCCAACAACTCCTGAGCACTTGACATGTTATTGACGTGGCGGCGCAAACCGCCCGGTTGTCATGCGTTGTTGACGAGTTCGTCGGTGAAGGTGGTGCTGCCGCTGCGCAGGCCGGTGCCCTTCTGCGGCTTGTATTCCACCTCGACCTTGGTGAACGCGATCGCCACGGTTTCCATGGTGGACCCGTCGGCGATGACGTTGTGGTGGACGCCGGTGATGCGGGCGTCCTTGAGCGTGATGATGAAGTAGTCCTCCTGCCCGTCGCCGGACTTGCGCAGCGAGAGCTTGGCTTCCTTCACCATGTCGTTCTGGGCCAGCGCCGACATCAATGCGGTCGTCGCTGAATCGATGTTCTTGTTCACCGTCAGGTGGGTGTACGAGCGGCGCCCGGTGGCTTGCGTGCTGCCGATCGCGGACGAGGCGGTGAGGCCCCAGTTCCAGCTGTGGACGATGATTTCTTCCTCGTGCCCGGGCGAGGTTGCTTCGCCCTTGACCTTGCCGGCGCGGCGGGTCTGCACGGAGAGGTACATGTCGGCCGAGCCGCCGCCCTTGGAATGGATGCTCATTTCAGGAATTACGGTGGGCATGGCATCGACCTCGAGTCGAGAAGGTCAGTTGAAACAATGGGCCGATACGAGGGGCCGCCGCGCCGGGGGACGCGGCGGCCGCTGCCGTGGTTAGCGGACTTCGGTGGTCTTGGCGTTCCAGCCGTACTTGACGTCGCCGCCGGTGCCGCCCTTTTCGTCTTGCGGCTTGTAGGTGAACTCGATGTCGCCGTAGCTCATCGACACGTTCTCCATGATTTCACCGGTGCCGCCGCCAGCGGGGCTGGTGTTGACGATGAAGACTTCCTTCATCACGACCTTCAGGAACTCCTTCTGGCCTTCGCCGGACTTGCGGCAGGTCATCGTGACGGTCGGGAAGTGGACGCCTTGCGTGCACTTCTTGGCCAGCACGGGAGAGGCCTTGTCGTAGGTGTGCGTGAACGAGAACAGGCCGGGGTCGCCCTTGCCCTTGCCCGAGCCGCCGCCGGCGGTCGCGCTGTTGTTCGTCACGCCCCAGGACCAGCTCAGGACTTCGATTTCGCCCTTGTGGTCCTTGTGGGTGGCTTCGCCGTCAACGCCTTCGAACTTGATATGGACATCGCTTGCCATGATGGAAATCTCCTAATTGACTAAGTGGTGGGGTGGGGGGTGGGATTGCTGGTTTCGGACGGTCAGGTAAAGAGCGCGTTGGTGATCACGCTGCCTTCTGCGAGGGCAGCTTCGACACCAGTCGCAGCGACACGGTCAACCCTTCGAGCTGATAGTGCGGCCGCAGGAAGAACTTCGAGCTGTAGTAGCCCGGGTTGCCGGGGATTTCTTCGACGACGACTTCAGCGGCCGCAAGCGGCTTCTGGGCCTTCGTCTGCTGCGATGAATTCGCCGGATCCCCATCGACGTAATTCATGATCCAGCTGTTGAGCCACTTTTCCATGTCGGAACGTTCCTTGAACGAACCGACCTTGTCGCGCACGATGCACTTCAGGTAGTGCGCGAAGCGGCAGCAGGCGAACAGGTACGGCAGCCGCGCGGCGAGGTTGGCATTCGCGCTCGCATCGGGGTCGTCGTACTCGAACGGTTTCTGCAGGGACTGCGCGCCGATGAAGGCCGCGAAGTCGCTGTTCTTGCGGTGCACCAGCGGCATGAAGCCGTTCTTGGCGAGTTC
>CBIHPZ010000518.1:0-3670 GCA_966211865.1 uncultured Aquabacterium sp. | reverse complement strand
GCGCACGATGGCGCGGCCGATGGCCACGCGCTGGCGCTGGCCGCCGGAGAGTTCACGCGGCTTGCGCTGCAGCAGCTCGTTCAGATGCAGGATGCGCGAGGCCTCGGCCACGCGCGCATTGATTTCCTGCTTGGGCAGGCCGACATGGCGCAGGCCGAAGGCCATGTTCTCGAACACGCTCATGTGCGGATACAGCGCGTAGCTCTGGAACACCATTGCCACGTTGCGCTTGGCGGGCGGCAGGTCGTTCACCCGCTGGCCGTCGATCTCGATGTCGCCGCCGGTCGCGTCGTCCAGGCCGGCAATGACGCGCAGCAAGGTGGACTTGCCGCAGCCCGACGGCCCGATGAAGACGCAGAACTCGCCGGGCTCGATGTCGAGCGAGACGTCGCGCAGCACGTCGACGTCGTTGAAGCGTTTGCTGATGCCGCTGAGTTTGATTTTGGACATGGTGGATCCCTGGCCATCCGCGGCGCCGTGGTGGCGCCGGTGGATCGCCGACGTGATTGGGAGTTAGCCTTTGACCGCGCCGGCGGTCAGGCCCGAGACGATGCGGCGCTGGAAATACACGACCAGCGCGACCAGCGGCAGGGTCACGATCACGGACGCGGCCATGATGGTTCCCCAGGGCAGTTCGAAGCCCGACGAGCCGGAGATCAGCGTGATCGCCACCGGCACCGTGCGCTGGTTGGTGGACAGCGTGAAGGTCAGCGCGAACAGGAATTCATTCCAGGACGCGATGAAGGCCAGCAGCCCGGTGGCCACCAGCGCCGGCCACAACAGCGGCAGGAAGATGCGGAAGATCACCGTGAAGATGCCCAGGCCATCCATCTGCGCGGCTTCTTCCAATTCCTTCGGCAATTGCTTCATGAAGGTGACCAGCACCCACACCGTGAAGGGCAGGGTGATGACCAGGTGCGAGATCCACAGCGCGCCCATCTGGTCGTACAGCCCCAGCACCTGCACCAGCTCGTACATGCCGGACAGCACCGCCACCTGCGGGAACATCGACACGCCCAGGATGGTGACCAGCAGCAGCCCGCGGCCGCGGAAGGTGACGCGGCCCAGCGACCAGGCGGACAGCAGGCTCAACACCAGCGACAGGGCCACCGTGCCGCCCGCCACCAGCGCCGAATTGAGCAGGTTGTGCGCGAAGGGCTGGTCGCGGAACAGCGCGCGGTAGTTGTCCAAGGTGGGCGCGGCGGGCCACAGGTCCGCCGCGAACAGCGCCGAGCCCTGCTTCAGCGAGGTCGAGATCGCATACAGGAACGGGAACAGCGACACCACGATGAAGACGAGCGACAGCGAGGCATGGATGCCCCGCACCCACGGGTTCTTCTTCACCATCATTCCGCTCCCTTGAGGCTGGACCGGGCGAACGTCAGGTAGCCCATGGTCACCAGCGCGATAACGAGGAAAAGCAGCGTGGCCGCCGCCGAGCCGTAGCCCACCTGCTGGAAGTCGATGAGCTGCTCGCGCACGTACAGCGACATGCTTTTCGACGAGCGGCTGTTCGAGGTCATCACGTAGATCAAATCGAAGACCCGCAGCGCGTCCAGCAGCCGGAACACCGCCGCCACCGCGATGCCGGGCAGCACCAGCGGCAAGGTGACGGAGCGGAACACCCGCCAGCCCGGCACGCCGTCCACCTGCGCGGCTTCATAGCAGTCCGAAGGCACCAGCTGCAGCGCGGCCAGGATCAACAGCGCCATGAAGGGCGTGGTCTTCCACACGTCGACGATCACCACGGTGAGCAGCGACAGGTTGGGGTCGGCGGTGAAGGCCAGCGGCGTCGTGATCAGGCCCAGCGACAGCAGGTAGTGGTTCACCACGCCGAACTGGTCGTGCAGCATCCAGCTCCACATGCGGGCCGACACCACCGTGGGAATGGCCCAGGGCACCAGCAAGGTGGCGCGCAGCAGCGTGCGCAGGCGCGACGGGTGGTTCAGCAGCAGCGCCACGCCCAGGCCCAGCAGGGTCTCCAGCGTGACCGAGATCACCGCGAACAGCACCGTGTTGCTGACGGCGTTCCACCATTCACGGTCGGTCAGCACGCCCCCGGGGCCGATGTAGTTGTCCAGGCCGGTGAAATGCCAGCCGCCCAGGTCGGACAGCGTGGCGTCGGTGAAGCTGAACCAGATCGTGCGGCCCAGCGGCCAGCCGGCCACGGCGGCCAGCACGATCAGGGTCGGCAGCAGCAGCAGCCACGCGGTGCGCACGCGCTGGCGCACCACGGGGCTGGCGCGGCCCCGCGCGGCCGGCGGTGAAGCCGGCCGTGCGGCAGGAGACCCGATGGCAGTCTCCATGGTGGTCATCACTGCCACTTGCCGCCCTTGCCCAGGCGGTTCAGGTTGGCGTCCAGCCGCTTCAGGGCTTCCGGTGCCTTGGCGCGGCCCGACAGCACGTCGTGCGCGGCATTCCAGAATTCATTGCTCACCTGGTTGTAGCGTGCGCCGGTGACGGTGGCGGGCCGCCCCACCGCGCTGGTGAAGGTGGTGTACAGGCTGCCCATGAAGGGGTTGGCGGCCAGGATCTCGGTGTCCTTGTAGAGGGCGCCGATGGTGGGGTTGTACGAGGCCTTCAGCGCGCGTTCCTTCTGCACCTCGCGGCTGGTCATGTACATCACCAGGTCAGCGGCCAATGCCGCATTCTTCGAATACTTCGAGACGGCCAGCAGTTCACCACCGAGGGTCGCGGCATGGCGGCCGTCCGCGCCGCCCTTGGGCAGCACGGTCACGCCGATGCGGCCCTTCACCGGGCTGTCCGCGCCCTGGCCCAGCGACCACGCATAAGGCCAATTGCGCATGAACACCGCATTGCCGGCCTGGAACACGCCGCGCGCTTCTTCTTCACCGTAGTTCAGCACCGCCTTGGGCGAAATGGTGCCGACCCAGCCGGCCGCGGTTTCCAGCGCCTTGGCGGCCGCGGGGTTGTCGATGGTGACCTTGCCGCTGGTGTCGATCACGGTGCCGCCGCCGAAGCCGGCGACCCATTCCAGCGCGTCGCAGGTCAGGCCTTCATAGGCGCGGCCCTGCCACACGTAGCCCCACATGCGTTCATTGCCGGCGGCGCGCTCGGCGGCCTGCACCTTGGTGGCGGCGGCGGACAGTTCGTCCCAGGTGGTGGGCACCTTCTGGCCGTGCTTCTCCAGCAGGTCCTTGCGGTAGAACAGCAGGCCGGCATTGGTGAACCACGGCATGGCCACCAGCTTGTCCTTGACCGTGTTGTTCACGATCAGGCTCTCGAAATGCTCCTTCTCCGCGCCCTTGGCATAGGGCTTCAGGTCGGCCAGGTGGTTGGCCAGCAGGCCGGGCCACACCACGTCGATCTGGAACACGTCGATCTTGTCCGAGCCGGCGCTCAGCACCTGCTGGTACAGCGCCAGTCGCTCGCTGCCGTCGTTGGGCGTGGAGACCACCTCCACCTGGTTGCCCGACTTCTTGGCCCAGGCCTCCGCGGCCGATTTGCACAGCTCCAGTTCCTGCCCCAGGCCGCTGCACGACACGCGCAGCGTGGCGGCATGGGCAGCCGAGCCGCCGATGACCAGCGCTGCAGCCAACAGGAGCGATTTCGAACGATTCATGTGATCTGTCTCCAAACTGATGGGTCCGTCGCGAGCCGGCATGGCATGGTGCGACTGGAATCAATGAGAAGTGATCCAGATGAACCG
>CBIHPZ010000517.1:0-3679 GCA_966211865.1 uncultured Aquabacterium sp. | reverse complement strand
CCTTCAGTTCGTCCAGCGCATGGACCAGGGTTTCGGCGACGAAGCTGCCGCCGTACGGCCCGAAATGCCCATGGGCATCGGGTTGGTGGTACTCGAACATGGGAAAGACCTCTCGAAGCGTCGGCGCCGCGGGCTGAGACCAGCCGTCGGCGGCGCGGGGTTCACGGGTCGTCAGCTGTCTGCGTCGGCGGCGCGGGCATCGGCTTCGCGCACCGCCTCGCAGAAGCGCCGGATCAGCACCGGGTCCTTGATGCCCTTGCTGCTCTCGACACCGGAGCTGACGTCAACGGCCCAGGGCCGGACGCGCAACACCCCATCGATCACGTTTGCAGGACTCAACCCACCAGACAAAACGACTGGAAGGGGCACGCGGGCGGGGATGAGAGACCAATCGAACGCCTTTCCACCACCGCCATAGCCTTCGACGTGGGCGTCGAGCAGCAGGCCGGTGGCGCTCGCATGAGCGGACGCGAAGTCTAGCAAATCGAGCTCCGGCGTCATGCGGGCCGCCCGCAGATAGGGGCGCCCGGGGCGCTGGCAGTCGGCCGGCGTTTCGTCGCCGTGGAACTGCAGCAGGGCCGACGGCATGGCGGCCACCGCGGCGGCGATCTCGGAAGGCGCCGCGTTGACGAACAGGCAGACCGGGGTGACGAAAGGCGGCAGGCGGCGGGCAAGTTCTGCGGCGCGCGACACCGTCACGGCGCGCGGGCTGCGGGCGTACAGCACGAAGCCGACGGCGTCGGCACCACACTCGACCGCCGTCTCCAGGTCGGATTCGCGCGTCAGGCCACAGATCTTGATGCGGGTTCGCAGGGTCATGGGAACGGTGGGACTACGCGAACCAGTCCATGGCTGGCGTGTGCCCGGGGATGTCGTGGCGGGCATCGTACTGCGGGCCCACGAAGTACAGCCCCTCCGCCGCGAAGGTCGGCGCCGCGGCGTCGCGGTTGCGGGCGGCCAGCACCTCGTCGATCCAGCCTGGCGGCCGGCGCCCGCTGCCCACGGCGACGAGGCAACCCATCAGGTTGCGGATCATGTGGTGCAGGAAGGCGTTGCCGTGAAAGTCCAGCCGCCAATAGGCGCCGTGGCGCGCGATCTCAATGCCGTACAGCGTCTTGACCGGGCTCGGCGCCTGGCACTCCGCCGACCGGAAGGACGAGAAATCGTGCTCGCCGATCAGGGGCGCAGCGGCCTGCCGCAGCAGGTCGCCGTCGAGTGGCCGGAACACCCAGCCCACCTGGCCGGATTCGAGCGCCGGCCGCACGGCGGACTCCAGCAACAAGTAGCGGTAGCGCCGGCTGCGGGCGCTGTTGCGCGCATGGAAATCGTCGGCCACCGGGCGGCACCACTGCACCGCGATGTCGGGTGGCAGATAGCGGTTGGTGCCGCGCACCCAGCTGAAAGGGTCGCGCGCGACCGGGCTGTCCAGGTGCACGACCTGGTTCAGGCCGTGCACGCCGGTGTCGGTGCGGCCGGCGCACACGGTCGTGACCGGCTGGTCGGCGAAGCTGCTGAGCGCCCGCTCCAGGTGGTCCTGGACGGTGCGGCCGCTGGGCTGGCTCTGCCAGCCTTGATAGGCACCGCCGCGGTAGCTGATGCCGAGGGCGATGCGTGCCATCTTCGGAAGCGCAGGCCTGTGCGACCCGGACGGCCCATGAGGACCGCCGGGTGCCGCGCGCGATCAGCCCAGCTCGTCCAGCATGCCCTGGGCCTTCGCCTTCAGGGCACCGCTGCTCTTCGCGACCACTTCCTCCAGCAGGTCACGGGCACCTTCCATGTCACCGATCTGGCGGAACTCCTCGGCCAGTTCCAGCTTGCGCGCGATCGGGTCGGCATCGTCAGGGCCGAGCTCGGCCTGCTGGGCTGAGGCGACCGGCAGCGTGTCGTCCGCCGAGGGCAGCGGCAGCGTGAAGTCGCCGAAATCCAGCGAGGAATTGGGGGCGGGCGCGGGCGCCGGCGGAGCCGATTCGCGAGGCAACGGGGCCGTCAGGTCCAGCGACAAGTCGTCGAGATTGAAGTCCATCGCCGACGATGCCGGTGCCGGCGAACCGGTGCGGCTGGCGATCGTCAGCGGCTCGTTCGAGAAATCGAAGTCGAGGTCGACGCCGGGCGCCGGCGCGGCGGCCGCCGCCGGGGCCTTCACCTCGAGCGGCGCCGGGGCGCTCGGGCTGTCCAGCTCGAGGTCCAGGTCCAGGTCGACGTCCGGTGTGGCGGCCGGCAGCGTCGGCGCCGAATCGGCCGGGAACAGCGACTGCGACGGCAGCACCGACTGCGGCAGCGTCGTCGCACTGAGCGGTTCGGCGATCACCTGGCCGTCGCGCAGCATCTCGGCCGGACGGCCGCCGGCCTGGTACAGCGGGTTCTCCGGGTCGATGCCGCGGCCCATCTCCTGCGCCTTTTCCCAGTCGGCACCGGTCCCCTGGGTGATCGCGAACAACTGCGTCGCGAGCAGCTCGAAGCCCTTGGTGTCGCGCCGCTTGGCGTAGACCTCGAGCAGCTTGGTGCGGATGGCAAGGCGATCGGGCGTGGTCCGCATCGCCTCCTTCAGGATCTCCTCGGCCTGGAGATCACGGCCGTAGGCCAGGTAGACGTCGGCCTCGGCCACAGGATCGACATCGCCAATGGCGTCGAGCTGGCTCAGCGAGAAGCCCATCGACGAGGTACCGGCGGATTGGTCCGTGGTGTCGACGCGCTGGCCGCCGCTGGCGCCGAAGAACGAGTCCGGCTGGACGCGGCTTTCCAGGAACGAGGTCTCGGTACGCTCCTTGCGCGGCTGGCGGCCACGGTACTTGTAGAACGCGAGGCCACCCAGCACCAGCGCCAGCACGGCAGCACCCGGCAGGGCGAACTGGCTGCTGACGATGGAATCGAGGAAGCTGGGCTCGGGGGCTGGCGGCGGCGCCACCGGGCGGGATGCGGACAGGGAAGGCGCTGGCGCCGGCGTGGGGGCCGAGGCGACCGGCGCAGGCGCTGGGGCCGGCGCGGAAGCGACAACCGGCGGTGGCGCGACTGGAACCGCGGGCGCGGGCGGCGCAGGTGGCGCAGCGGCCGGTGCGGGCGCGGGAGCGGGTGCAGGCGCTGCTGCCGCGGCGGGGGCTGATGCAGCCGCCACGCCCTGCCGCAACTTGGTCAGGTCCTCGATGTTCTTGTTGACTTCCTTCTCGCGTGCCGCGGCGTCACGGTTCTGCGTCGCCTGAGAAATCTTCGTGTCGATGGGCGCTGACGCCGCGCCTGACAGGCGCAGCCTGTCCGGCTTCTGCGTGGCAGCCGCACTGCGATCCTGCACGTCGCTCTGGACCTTGCCGCCTTCCCGACGCCCGGCACTGTCGGTGGCGACCCTTGGCGCGCCTTCGGCCAGACGACCGCGGTAGCTGCCGAAATCGGCACTCTGCGCGACGATGATTTCGCGCGCCTGGGCCGGCGTGATCGCCTTCACCTGTTCGGTGCTCGGCACGGACAACACCGAGCCCGAGCGCAGGCGGTTGATGTTCTTGTGGATGAAGGCGTCGGGGTTGGCGTTGTAAAGACCAGCCAGCATCTGGTCGAGCGACACGCCCGGCCGCTGCGTGCGGCCGGCAATGCTGGACAGCGTATCGCCCGCGCGGACGCGGTATTCGTCGCCACCGGCGGCCGTCGGACGCTGTGCCGCCGCGGGCGCCGGCGACGGCGCGGGACGGGG
>CBIHPZ010000516.1:0-3680 GCA_966211865.1 uncultured Aquabacterium sp. | reverse complement strand
GATTCGCTTGGTGATTCGCTTGGTGATTGGCCTGACGATTCGCCTGGTGATTCGCCTGCTGCACAGCCCGGCGCACCGCCTGGCGCATGGCCTGGTGCATGGCCTGGCGCGTGGCCTGGCGCATCCCATGCACGATCACCCGGACCGCCGCCCGGCGCATGAGCGGCCGCGTCGCCCGCCGCGGTATTTACACCGTCCCCTTCCGCGCCGCCCTCCCCGCCGGCGAACAGGTCATCGGTCGCCGCGCCGGCCACGGTCCAGCGCACCCGCTCCGGCGCGACGCCGGCGTGCAGCAGCCGGCGCGCCGCCGCGCGAAAGCCGGCCGCATCGTCGTCGCTGTCGAGCCGGATCGTCAGCGGCGCCGGATCACGCGGCGGCGGGCTCATCGAACAACGATGCCTGGCGCGGCGCCGGACGCAGACGGGCGGCCAGGTCCGCGCGGTCCAGGCCCCGTCCCCCTGCACCACCCACGCCACCCGCGCCACTGGGCACGGCCACGAAAGGCAGCACCTTCTTCAGCGGCACGCGCAACCGCGCCAGGTCGTCCAGCCGCAAGGTGCGCGCGCGCCGCGCCTGCAGCAGCCGGTCCACCGACGACACGCCCAGCCCCGGCACGCGCAGCAGCATTTCCTTGGGCGCGCGGTTCAGGTCCACCGGAAAACGCTCGCGGTGGCGCAGCGCCCAGGCCAGCTTGGGATCGATGTCCAGCGCCAGCATGCCGTCGTCGGCGTCCACGATCTCGTCGTGCGCGAAGCCGTAGAAGCGCATCAGCCAGTCGGCCTGGTACAGCCGGTGCTCGCGCATCAGCGGCGGCGCGGCGGGCGGCAGCGCGCGCGAAGCATCGGGAATGGGGCTGAAGGCCGAGTAGTACACGCGCTTCAGCTGATAGGAACCGTACAGCGTGGCGCTGGTGCCGAGGATGCGGCGGTCGTCGCTGGCATCGGCCCCCACGATCATCTGCGTGCTCTGCCCCGCGGGCGCGAAGCGCGGCGCGGCCACGCGCGCGGGCTTCAAGGCCGGGGCCGCGCGCGCGGCGGCGGGGCGGCGCGCGTCCTTCGCTTCCTCGATGTGGAGGCGCAGCCGCGCCATCGAGCGGCGGATGGCCTGGCCGTCCTTCTCCGGCGCCAGCGACTGCAGGCCATCGGCACTCGGCAATTCGATGTTGATGCTGAGCCGGTCGGCATAGCGGCCGGCGCGGGCCAGCAGTTCGGCGCTGGCCTCGGGGATGGTCTTCAGGTGGATGTAGCCGCGGAAATCATGTTCTTCGCGCAGCACCCGGGCCACCTCGACCACCTGCTCCATCGTGTAGTCGGGGCTGCGGATGATGCCGGAGCTGAGGAACAGCCCTTCGATGCAGTTGCGGCGGTAGAAGTCCAGGGTCAGCCCCACCACCTCGTCCACCGTGAAGCGGGCGCGCGGCACGTTGCTGCTGACGCGGTTGACGCAATAGAGGCAGTCGTAGGTGCACCAGTTGGTCAGCAGCACCTTTAACAAGGAAATGCAGCGGCCATCGGGCGCATAGCTGTGGCAGATGCCGGCGCCTTCGGTCGACCCCAGGCCGCGGCCGCCACTGGAGTCGCGCTTCACCGTGCCGCTGGAGGCGCAGGAAGCGTCGTACTTGGCCGCGTCGGCCAGGATCGCGAGCTTGCGTTGCAGGTCCATGGGGTGGTTCGGGTAGGCTGTACAAATATACAGTCCTCGATCCATTCGAATGCCATTGCCCATGGCGCGTGGGCGTGTATCCGCCGCGGCTGATGTCACGCCCGCGGCCTACACTGCCGCGCCATCACGCGACCGGAGCAAACAGCGATGCGCACGATGCGTTGGATGGGGGCGGTGATGCTGGCTGGCGGCCTGGCCTCGGCGGCCGCGCAAACCCCGTCGCCCTACCGCGGCCCGCTGTTCGACGCGCACCTGCACTACAACGAAGAGGCCTGCGTCTTTGCGCGCGGGGGCGAGTGCCCGTACCCGATGAAGGACGTGCTCGCGATGATGCAGCGCGCCGGCGTGCGCGCCATCGTGGCCAACAGCCGGCCCAACGACGGCACGAAATCGCTGGCGCAGGCGAAGGAAGAGACCCGCGCGGCCGGCGTCGCCGTGGTGCCCTTCATCCGCCTGTACCGCAACCGCGCGGACTACAACGGCTGGTTCGCCGATGAGTCGATCCACGCGATGGTGCAGGCCGAACTCGCCGCCGGCACGGCTGCCGGCCCCTACCGCGGCCTGGGTGAATTCCACCTCTACGACAGCCGCAACGCCGACGGCCCCGTCGCCGCCAAGCTGATGAAGCTGGCCGAAGCGCGCGGCCTGGCGGTGCTGGCGCACGTGGACGACGAGGCCATCGACAAGCTGATGGCGCATGCGCCCAAGGCGAGATTGATCTGGGCCCACACCGGCATCGGCGGCGCGCCCATCGAGCGCGTGCGGCAATTGCTGCAACGCCACCCGCTGCTGATGGGCGAGTTGTCGTACCGGCCCGGGCTGACGGGCGCGAACGGCGGCCTGAGCGAGGAATGGAAAACCTTGCTGAGCACGCAGCCGGAGCGCTTTCTCATCGGGTCGGACACCTGGATCAACCCGCGCTGGGGCAGCTATGAAGCGCTGATGGCCGACGCGCGGCGCTGGCTGGGCGACCTGCCGCCGGCAGCCGCGCGCCGCATCGCGTGGGGCAATGGCGCGGCCTTGTTCGGGCTGCCCGACCCGGACTGAAGCGCGGTTTGGGGTCCGCAGAATCATGCAATCAGCCGGTTGCATGTTTCGGCGAAGGCTGCCAACATGCAACCACCTCGTTGCCTGTCGGCCCGCGCCGACCTCCCCCCATGAGCACCGCCGCGCTGCTGCAAACCCTGTTCAACCACAAGGCCTGGGCCGATGACGAGCTGCTGACGCGGCTGAAGGACCTGGATGCCGACGCGCACGCCGCGGACCGGCACACCGCGATCCGCATCCTCAACCACATCCACACGGTCGACCGGCTGTTCGAAGCGCAGCTGCAGCGACTGCCGCTGCCCTTCAATGCCACCAACACGCCCGACACGCCCACGCTCGATGCGCTGCAGGCGTCGTTCCGTGCCACCGACCACTGGTACCAGCAGCACCTGGCCACGCTGACGGCCGAGGCATTGGCCGAGCGCCTCGAGTTCCATTTCACCGACGGGCAGCCGGGCTGCATGTCGCGCGAGGAAATGCTGCTGCACGTGGCGATGCACGGCGGCTACCACCGCGGCGCGGTCGGCCGCATCCTGGCGCAACACGGCGTGGCGCCGCCGCGCGACCTGCTGACCGGCTTCCTGCACCAGTCGCAGCCGGAGCGGCGCCAGCACCGGGCCGCAGCGTGAGCGCCGGCCGGCTGCCCCTTCCGCGCTTGCGCGACAAGGACAAGGCGGCGCGTCGCGCCCTGATGCACCCGTGACCGACGACGACATCGACCGCCTGCTGCGCGCGCTGTCCGACGCGACGCGGCGGCGCCTGCTGGACCGCCTGCGCGATTCGCCCGGCCTGACGCAAGGCCAATTGGCCGAGGGCTTCCCGCAATCACGCCAGGCCTTGTCCAAGCACCTGGCGGCGCTGGAAGCGGTGGACCTGGTGGTGCCCGTGTGGCGCGGCCGCGAGAAGCTGCATTACCTCAATCCGGTGCCGCTGCAGGCCCTGCCCGCGCGCTGGGTGACCACCACCGCGCG
>CBIHPZ010000515.1:0-3687 GCA_966211865.1 uncultured Aquabacterium sp. | reverse complement strand
CATGGGCCACGTCGACCACGGCAAGACCTCGCTGCTGGACTACATCCGCCGCACCCGCGTCGCCGCGGGCGAAGCGGGTGGCATCACGCAGCACATCGGCGCCTACCACGTCGATACGCCGCGCGGCACCATCACCTTCCTGGATACCCCGGGCCACGCCGCCTTCACGGCCATGCGTGCCCGCGGCGCCAACGCCACCGACCTGGTCATCCTGGTGGTGGCGGCGGACGACGGCGTGATGCCGCAGACCAAGGAAGCCATCCACCACGCCAAGTCGGCCAAGGTGCCGATCGTGGTGGCGATGAACAAGATCGACAAGCCGGAAGCCAACGTCGAGCGCCTGAAGAGCGAGTTGGTGGCCGAAGAGGTCGTGCCGGAAGACTTCGGCGGCGATTCACCGTTCGTTCCCGTCTCGGCCAAGACCGGCCAGGGCGTGGACGACCTGCTGGAGCAGGTGCTGCTGCAGGCCGAGGTGCTGGAGCTGAAGGCGCCGGTGAACGCCACGGCCAAGGGCCTGGTGATCGAAGCCAAGCTGGACAAGGGCCGCGGCCCGGTGGCCACGGTGCTGGTGCAGTCGGGCACGCTCAAGCGCGGCGACGTCGTGCTGGCGGGTTCCAGTTTCGGCCGTGTGCGCGCCATGCTGGACGAGGACGGCAAGACCATCCAGGAGGCCGGTCCGTCGATCCCGGTCGAGATCCAGGGCCTGACCGAAGTGCCGCAGGCGGGCGACGAGTTCATGGTGCTGACGGACGAGCGCCGTGCCCGCGAAATCGCCACCTTCCGCCAGGGCAAGTACCGCGAAGTGACGCTGAACAAGCGCCAGGCCGCCAAGCTCGAGAACATGTTCGAGAACATGGGCGAAGGCCAGGCGCAGACGCTGCCGCTGATCATCAAGGCCGACGTGCAGGGCTCGCAGGAAGCGCTGGCCCAGTCGCTGGTCAAGCTCTCGACCGCCGAGGTCAAGGTGCAGATCGTGCACGCCGCGGTCGGTGGCATCAGCGAGTCGGACGTCAACCTGGCGATCGCCTCGAAGGCCGTCATCATCGGCTTCAACACGCGGGCCGATGCCGGTGCGCGCAAGCTGGCCGAGGGCAACGACGTCGACATCCGCTACTACAACATCATCTACGACGCGGTGGATGAGGTGAAGGCGGCGATGTCCGGCATGCTGGCGCCGGAGCAGAAGGAAGAAGTCATCGGCTCGGCCGAGATCCGCACGGTGTTCGTCGCGTCGAAGATCGGCACGGTGGCCGGCTGCATGGTCACCGGTGGCGTGGTGCGCCGCAACGCACGCTTCCGCCTGCTGCGCGACAACGTGGTGGTCTACACCGGCGAGCTGGAGTCGTTGAAGCGCATGAAGGACGATGTCCGCGAAGTCAACGAAGGCTTCGAGTGCGGTATCAAGCTGAAGAACTACAACGACATCCGCGAAGGCGACCAGCTGGAAATCTTCGAGGTCAAGGAAGTGGCCCGAACCTTGTAAAGGCGGACCCTGCTCGAAGCAAACCCCGCCTTCCCACAAAGAAGGCGGGGTTTGTGTTTCCGGGCATGCCCAGGAGTTGAACCATGCGCCACAAGCGATCCATCCCCAACCGCAGCTTTCGCGTCGCCGACCAGATCCAGCGTGACCTGGCCGAGCTGATCCGCGAGCTGAAGGACCCGCGCGTCGGCATGGTCACCCTGAACCACGTCGACGTCACGCCCGACTACGCGCACGCGAAGGTGTTCTTCTCGCTGCTGATCGGCGACCCCGCCGAATGCCAGGAAGCGTTGAACGAGGCCGCCGGCTACCTGCGCAACGGCCTTTTCAAGCGCCTGCAGATCCACACCGTGCCGACCTTGCATTTCCAGTTCGACCGCACGACCGAGCACGCGGCCGAGCTGAGCGCGCTGATCCGCCAGGCGAATTCCACGCGCGCCAAGGAAGACTGAGCTCGCCGATGAACAGGCCCGTCCGAAACCGCCAGCCGCGCCGCGCCCTGCACGGCGTGCTGCTGCTCGACAAGCCGCTGGGCTGGACGAGCAACGACGCGCTGCAGAAGGCCAAGTGGCTGCTGCGGGCGGAGAAGGGCGGCCACACCGGCACCCTGGACCCGCTGGCCACGGGCCTGCTGCCGCTGTGCTTCGGCGCGGCCACCAAGTTCTCGCAGGTGAGCCTGGATGCCGACAAGGCCTACCGCGCCACCTTGAAGCTGGGCCAGCGCACCAGCACCGGCGACCTCGAAGGCGAGGTGATCGAAGAACGCCCGGCGGCCGGCATCGACCGCGCCGCGATTGACGCTGCCTGTGCCCGCTTCACCGGCACCATCGACCAGGTGCCGCCGATGCATTCGGCGCTGAAGAAGGACGGCAAGGCGCTGTACGAATACGCCCGCGCCGGCATCGAGGTGGAACGCGCGCCGCGCCGCGTCACGATCCACGCCATCGAGGTCATCAGCTGGCAACCGGCCGACGCCATGCTGGTCATCGACGTGCGCTGCAGCAAGGGCACCTACATCCGCACGCTGGCCGAAGACATCGGCACCGCGCTGGGCTGTGGCGCGCACCTGGCGGCGCTGCGCCGCACCGGCACGGGGACGCTGGACGTGACCCGGGCGGTGACGCTGGAGCAGCTGGAAGCCCTGGACGAGAGCGAACGCGCACAGCACCTGCTGCCGCCCGATGCCCTGCTGGCCGACTGGCCCGCCGTGGCGCTGGACCATGCCGAAGCCGGCCGCTTTCTCTCCGGCCTGCGCCGCCGCCTTCCCAAACCCGATGCGCCCGCCGTGCGCGTGTACGGACCCGAACCTGGTGCGTTTCTCGGCAGCGCCCACATCACCGCCGGCGAGTTGATCGCCGACCGCCTGCTGAGCCCCCCCGAGGTCCAGGCATTGCTTCAGCCAAGCCCAGTGGCTGCTGCCTGAACCCTTCGAAAGACGACCATGACTTCCCAGATCCGCAACATCGCCATCATTGCCCACGTCGACCACGGCAAGACCACCATGGTGGACCAGCTGCTGCGCCAGAGCGGCACCTTCGCCGACCACGAGAAGGTGGTCGACACCGTGATGGACAGCAACGCCATCGAGCGCGAACGCGGCATCACCATCCTGGCCAAGAACTGCGCGGTCAGCTGGAACGGCACGCACATCAACATCGTCGACACCCCGGGTCACGCGGACTTCGGCGGCGAGGTGGAGCGCGCGCTGTCCATGGTCGACGGCGTGCTGCTGCTGATCGACGCGCAGGAAGGCCCGATGCCGCAGACCCGCTTCGTCACGAAGAAGGCGCTGGCGCTGGGCCTGCGCCCGATCGTGGTCGTGAACAAGGTCGACAAGCCCGGCGCCAATTGCGACAAGGTGATCAACGCCGCCTTCGACCTCTTCGACAAGCTGGGCGCCAATGACGAGCAGCTGGACTTCCCCGTCGTCTACGCCTCGGGCATCAACGGCTGGTCGTCGCTGGATGAGGGCGCGCCGGGCGAGCAGTGGGGCCCGGACATGTCGGCACTTTTCGAGACCATCCTGAAGCACGTGCCGGCGCACGAAGGCGACCCCGACGCGCCGCTGCAGCTGCAGATCTCGGCACTGGACTACAACAGCTTCGTCGGCCGCATCGGCGTGGGTCGCATCAATGCCGGCACCATCAAGCCCAGCCAGGACGTGCTGGTGATGGAAGGCCCGGACGGCAAGCAGTTCAAGGGCCGCG
>CBIHPZ010000514.1:0-3690 GCA_966211865.1 uncultured Aquabacterium sp. | reverse complement strand
CAATGTCTTGCGCAAGATAAACGAACGTTTATCATCTGCGCAAGCCACTGACATCAACCCAGCGGGTTCGAGCAGCCAGCGGCGACACCCCCTCAGCAACCCCTCACCGTCCGAGTCTCGACTTTCCATGTCCGCCGCCTTTGCCTGTTTCACCGTGTCCGCCGCGCCCCTGGCGCTGCCCGGCATGGCGCAGGCACCGCTGCGAACGAAAGCCGCCGGTCATGGTGCAGCACGCGCTGCGCCCGGAGCGTGGTCTGGTTGAAGGCGACCCATCGCCCTCGACACCACGGCCCGGGATGCGCAAGCACCCGGGCCGTTCTCTTTGCCGAGACCGAATTGCATCAGAGCCCTGGAGGCGCCCCATGAAGATCACCCTCAACACCTCGAAGCCCCGCAACCCGCTGGTGGCCGCCTGCCTGCACCGACACGCCGGCTCACACCGACGAGGCACGGGCGCCAGCCGCCAGCTGGCCAAGCGTGAACTGCAGCGCGAGCTGCTCAAGGAACGACATCCCCACACCTGAATCGCAGCCACCCGCGGCGTCCTGATCGGCGCGCGAGGTGCTGCTGGAGCAACGATCATGAGCAAGACCCTCCAGGGCTTCGACGGCCCTCTCGCCGCCCCGCGCGGCAGCCTCGTGCGGCGTGGCGCCGCGGTCGCGTTGCGCGGCGCCAGCGTGGCGCTGGCGCGCCTGTCGCGGCGCGTGCATGCCACGCGGGTGGCACGCGGTGCCCGGCGCGCACCGGAACTCGAGTTCTACGCCGAAGCCGGCGCCCCTGAAGGCGCGCTGTACGTGGACGGTGAACTCGTCGGTTATGTCGCCGGCGTCACGCGCCTGTGAACCGGCCGCCGGCACCATCCACAGGGAGCCCCGCATGACTTCGAGTGCCGAACCCCTGCGCCTGCTGGTCCATCGGCAGAACCTGCGCGACACCTGCTTCGCGGCCGATCCCGATGCGCAGCGCGACCTGGCCCCCGGCCAGGCGCGGCTGCGCATCGACCGCTTTGCACTCACGTCGAACAACATCACGTACGCCGCTTTCGGCGATGCGATGAAGTACTGGGACTTCTTCCCTTCCGAACGCCCCGCCCACGGCTGCATCCCCGTCTGGGGCTTTGCCACCGTCGTCGAATCGCGCGCCGAAGGCCTGCGCAGCGGCACGCGTTGCTTCGGCTATTGGCCGATGGGCAGCCACCTGGTGGTCACGCCTGCGCACGTCGATGCGCGCGGCTTCATCGACGCCGCGCCACACCGAGCGGCGCTACCGGCGATCTACAACCGCGTCCAGTTCTGCGCGGCCGACCCCGCCTACGACGCCGCCAATGAAGCCCGCCAGGCGCTGCTGCGGCCGCTCTTCACCACCTCGTTCCTCATCGACGACTTCCTCGCCGAGCACCGCTTCTTCGGCGCGCGGCAGGTGCTGCTGTCCAGCGCGTCGAGCAAGACCGCATACGGCACTGCGCTGTGCGTCTCCGGGCGCAAGCACGATGCGCAAGTCACCGTCACCGGCCTCACGTCGCAGGCCAACCTGGCCTTCACCGAGTCACTGGGCTGCTACGACCAGGTGCTCGCCTACGACGACCTGCGCACCCTCGACCGGAACCTGCCCACGATCTATGTCGACCTCTCCGGCAGCGCCGCACAGCGCCTGGCCGTGCATGCCCATTTCGATGGCGCGCTGAGCTACAGCTGTTCCGTGGGCGGCACGCACTGGGACGAGCTGGGCTCGGGCGGCGGCTTGCCCGGGCCGCGCCCGACGCTGTTCTTTGCGCCGGCCCAGCTGCGGCGGCGGCTCGATCCCCCGCCCTTGGGCTGGGGACCGGACGGATTGCAGGAGCGCATCGACGCCGCGTGGACGCGCCTGATGCGCGCCATGGATGGCGCCGGCACGGAGCCCTGGCTGGTGGTGCAGGCGGCACACGGACCACTCGCCGTGCGCCAGACCTACCTCGAGATGCTGGAGGGCCGCAGCGATCCGCGCGCCGGGCACCTGCTGTCATTCCACGAGGCGGCGGCTTAGAGTCGGAACCAGCCGACCTCAAGTCGACTGCACGGCGGCCGATAAGAGAACGAAGCGCCGCCATGAATGGGCCGCCATGCAGCAGTCTCCTGCCACCTCGTTCCTCCATACCGCGCCGGCCGACCTGAGCGCCTGGGTCGAGGCTTTCCAGCAGCGTGAGATTCCCGTGCTGGCGGCCACTGCCCAGACGATCGGCGAACTCGCCGCCAACGAGGACCAGGTGGATGCGCACCTGCTGGGCGAAGCGCTGAATGCCGACCCGCTGATGGTGCTGAAGCTGCTGCGCCATGTGGCGGAACGCCGCTCGGCCCGCGCGGTCACCGACGTCGAAACCGCCACCGCGGCCCTGGTGCTGCTCGGCATCCCGCCCTTTTTTCGCGCTTTCGGCGGTCAACTGACGATCGACGACCGCCTGGCTGGGCAGCCCGATGCGCAGGCGGGCCTGCAGGCGGTGCTCGATCGGGCGGCACGCGCCGCGCGCTTCGCGCTGGCCTTCGCGGTGCATCGGCTGGACCACGATGCAGCGGTGATACACGAGGCCGCGCTGCTGCACGACTTTGCAGAAATGCTGCTGTGGGCCCACGCGCCCACGCTGGCTCAGGAGATTGCCCGGCGCCAGCGTGCCGACCCCACGCTGCGCTCGGCAGACGCGCAGCGCGCGGTACTCCATGTCACGCTGGCCGATGTCCAGCAGGCGCTCATGAAGGCCTGGCACCTGCCGGAATTGCTCGTGCGCATCAGCGACAGCCAGGCCAGCGCGCAATCGCAGGTGCGCAACGTGCAACTGGCCATCCGCGTCGCCCGGCACAGCGCGCTGGGCTGGGACAACCCTGCTTTGCCGGACGACGTGGCCGAGATCGCCACGCTGCTGAACCTCGCGCAGGAACCGACCTGGCAGCTGTTGCGCGAGATCGACAGCTGAGTGGCTCTTCGCCCGGGCGCTGCACACGCGCCCCACCGCGACGCTTTCAGAGGGGCCAGGCCGCCGTTCCCTTGATGCGCTCCAGCATGAAGCTCGACTTGCAGTCCTCGACGCTGGGGTGCTTCAGCAGCGTCTCCATGATGAAGCGCGAGTAATGCGCCATGTCCTCGACCACCACGCGCAGCAGGTAGTCCATCTCGCCCGTCAGCGCCGCGCACTCCACCACCTCGGGCCAGGCCTGCACCGCCGCCTTGAAGGCGTCCATCGGGTTGCGCTTGTGGCTCTCCGTGTGCTTTTCCAGCCGCACGTTGATGTAGGCCGTCAGCCCCAGGCCGATGCGCTCCGGCGGCACCACCGCCACGTAGCCGCCGATCACGCCGCTCTCTTCGAGGCGGCGCACGCGCCGCAGCGCGGCAGAACTGGAAAGGCCCACCTGGGCCGCCAAGGCATCGAAGGTGATGCGGCCGTCGGCCTGCAGCACACGAAGAATGCGCCGGTCCAGCGCGTCGAGGATGAGTGGCTCGCTCATGGTGATGTCGCTTGCGGTGTCGCCTCAAGATGGCCCAGCCTGGCCAGCACATCCTCGAACAGCTGGGCGCTGCCCAGCAGGTCGATGTGGGCACGGCCCGGCACGTGGACATTGCGCGCGCCGGGCAGCGTGGCCGTGCCGGCGGGGAAGACGACGTTGTCGCAGTGGCTGTAATAACAATCGAAAGGAACGTCCGGCGTCGCGACCTGGTGATTCA
>CBIHPZ010000513.1:0-3703 GCA_966211865.1 uncultured Aquabacterium sp. | reverse complement strand
TGGTCGGCGGCGCGGGCGTGGTCGCGCGGGCCCAGCGTCTCGCGGCCCAGCACGGCGCGCACCTGGGTGTCGAAGTCGGCGTAGGTCTGGGTCGCGGCCCAGATGGTGAAGAAGAGGTGCGTGGCATCCACCGCGGCCATGCGGCCGGCGGCGATCCAGCCCTCGATGACGGCGGTCTTGCGCCGCACCATGGCGCGCAGCTCGGTGCGCATCAGCTCGCCCAGCACCGGCGCGCCGTGCAGCACCTCGTTGGCGAAGACGCGCGAGGCATCGGGCCGCTGCACCGACATCGCCATCTTGGCGCGGATGTAGCTCTCCAGCGCCGCGCGCGGCTCGGCCTCCGGCACGATGCTGTCCAGCGGCACCAGCCAGTCGTGCAGGGTGCGCGCCAGCACCGCGCGGTACAGGTCTTCCTTGCTGCCGAAGTAGTAGTGCAGGTTGGCCTTGGGCAGGCCGGCCAGCTCGGCGATCTCGGCCATGGTGGCGCCGTTGAAGCCCGCGCGGGCAAACACGCGTTCACCCGCGCCGAGGATCAGCGCCTCGTTGGCCTGGCGGATCTGGCCCTTGCCAAGATCCGCTGCGACGGACGCCACGGCTTTTCCAGAGCGCCCCCAAGCAGAAGCCGTCGAACCGGCTCTGCCGGGCGACTGGCTTCCGCCCCCCTGGGGGGGAAGCGGCCGCAGGCCGCTCCGGGGGGGGGTCATTTCTGCGCAGCTTCCCAGACCACGTGCGACATGGCCGCCTTGCCCGGGTCCTTCTTGATCACCGGCGAGCTGCCGCCGGTCAGCAGCACCTTCACCGTGCGCTCGTACGCCGCCGGCTCCAGGTAGCCGATCTTCGGGGTGCCGGCGGTGCTGATGAGCGTGGCCACGTTTTTCATCTGCCGCGTCTGCACCGGCAGCGTCGCGCTGCCCGAGGGATCAGCCGCGACGACGATCTTGGCCGCCTCCTCGGGGTTCTTCACCGCGTCGTTCCAGCCCTTGAAGGTGGCCTTCAGGAACTTGGCCATGCGGGCGACGAAGGCCGGGTCCTTGAGCTTGGGTTCCAGCACGTACAGGCCGTCTTCCAGCGAGGCCGCGCCTTCCTTCTCGTAGAAGAAGGTGACCAGGTCGCTTTCCTTGACGCCGGCGTCCACCACCTGCCAGTACTCGTTGTAGATCATGGTCGAGATGCAGGCCGCCTGGTTCTGCAGCAGCGGGTCGACGTTGAAGCCCTGCTTCAGCACCTTCACGTCGACGTCGGGCTTGTAGCCCAGCTTGCCCATCCAGTTCAGGAACGGGTACTCGTTGCCGCCGAACCAGACGCCGAGCGTCTTGCCCTTGAAGTCCTTCGGGCTGGTGACGCCGCTGGCCTTCTTGCAGGTGAGCATCAGGCCGGACTTGTCGAAGATCTGCGCGATGTTGACCAGCGGCACGCCGGCTTCGCGCGCGGCCAGTGCGTCGGGCATCCAGTTGACGATCACGTCGGCCTGGTTGCCGGCGATGACCTGCACCGGCGACACGTCGGGGCCGCCCGGCTTGATGGTCACGTCCAGGCCCTCGGCCTTGTAATAACCCTTGGCCTGAGCGACGTAGTAGCCGGCGAACTGCGCCTGCGGCACCCACTTCATCTGCACCGTCAGCTTGTCGGCCGCTTGCGCGCCCAGGCTGCAGGCGGCGGCGCAGGCCAGCAGCGCCAGCTTGATCGAGAGTCGCTTCATCACTCGCTCCTTCAGGAATTGGTTTGGGGACAGAGGGTGGCCGGCCAGTCCGGCGACGAGGAAATCATCCGGCGGGCGCGCATTCATGCCGTGGCGCGCACCGACGGGTGCCAGAACGCGATGCGCCGTTCGAGCTGCACCAGCAACGCGTAGGCGATGGACCCGGTGACCGCGGCGACGACGATCGCGCCCCACACCAGCGCCATGTTCATGCGCGCCGCCTCGGTGCTGATGCGGAATCCCAGGCCCACGGTGGGCGAGCCGAAGAACTCGGCCACGATGGCGCCGATCAGCGCCAGCGTGGCATTGACCTTCAGCGCGCTGAAGATGAAGGGCATGGCCGCGGGCAGGCGCAGGTCCAGCAGCGTGCGGCCATAGGTGGCGGCGTAGGTCTGCATCAGTTCGCGCTCCAGCTTGCCCGCGGCCTGCAGGCCGGCGAGCGTCGAGACCAGCATCGGGAAGAAGGTCATCAGCACCACCACCGCCGCCTTGCTGGGCCACTCGAAGCCGAACCACATCACCGCGATGGGCGCCACGGCCACCAGCGGCACGGTGCTGGTGAGCGAGGCCAGCGGCAGCAGCCCGCGCTGCAGGAAGGGCGCGCGGTCGATCGCGACGCCGACCGCGAAGCCCAGCCCCGAGCCCAGCGCCCAGCCGACCAGCACCGCCTTCAGCACCGTCTGCACGAAGTCGCCCATCAGCACGTCCCAGCGGTCGACCAGGGCCTGCAGGATGAAGGACGGCGCCGGCAGCAGCACGCGCGGCACCTGGTACAGCGTGACGCCGACCTGCCAGAAGAACAGCACCCACAGGCCGAATAGCGCGGCGGTGGCGGTGCCCAGCCAGCGTTGGCCATCGAGCGCCGCCACGCGCTGCACGCTGAACGCGGCCAGCGCCAGCGTGGCGAGGAAGGCGGGCGTCATCCACGCGGCGGCCTCTTCGCCTTCGGCCGGCATCGCCAGCCACAGGCCGATGGCGGCCAGCAGCGCGGCGCCCAGCGCCCCCAACGCATGAAAGACGCGGCCATTGTTCATGCCGGCCTCCGCCGCAGCACCAGCTTCTCGACACCCGCGACCGCCGCGGTCAGCGCCAGCCCCAGCAGCGCCGACATCACCAGCGCCGACCAGATGGCCACGGTGTTTCCGTAATAGGACCCGGTGAGCAGCCGCGCGCCCAGGCCGGCCTGCGCGCCGGTGGGCAGCTCGGCCACCATGGCGCCGACCAGCCCCGCGGCAATGGCCACGCGCAGCGACGGAAAGAGGAACGGCAAGGCCGACGGCAGGCGCAGCATCCAGAACGCCTGGTTGCGAGACGCGGCGTAGGTGTGCATCAACTCGGTCTCGATGCGCTGCGGCGCGCGCAGGCCCTGCACCATCGCCACCGTCACCGGAAAGAAGCACAGGTACATCGCGATCGTCGCCTTGGGCGCCAGGCCGCTGAAACCCAGGCTGCCCAGGATCACCAGCACGATGGGCGCGATGGCCAGCACCGGCACGGTCTGCGACGCGACGATCCACGGCAGCAGCGCACGGTCCAGGGTGCGCGAGTGCACGATGGCCGCGGCCAGCACCACGCCCAGCAGCGTGCCCAGCACGAAGCCCACCAGCGTGGACTGCGCGGTGACCGCCACGTGGTACAGCAGGTTGCGCGGCGAATCGAGCGGCCAGTCGACCATGCTGCTCCACAGGTCGGCCGCCACCTGGTGCGGTGCGGGCAGCACGGGGCGCTGCATGTTGAGCGTGGTGGCGATCAGGTCGCTGGTCGTGTAGGCGCCCTTGGGTGCGAGCACGCGTTCGATGGCGCCGGCGGCGTTGAGGCCGATGGCACCGAGGTACCAGGCCAGCACCACCGCGGCCAGCACCACGGCCACCGGCAGCACGCGATCCCGCACGCGGTGACCCGCGGGCCGAGCCACACGAGGACCCGCGGGACGGGCCGCCTCAGTCATCGTGGGCATGGCCAGCGGCCAGCCCCTCGCGCACCTCGTGCGCCAGGGCCATGAAT
>CBIHPZ010000512.1:0-3706 GCA_966211865.1 uncultured Aquabacterium sp. | reverse complement strand
GCCCAGCGACGACAGCCGCCGCGCGTCCCAGTTCGTCAGGTGCAGGCAGCCGTGGGTTTCCAGGCGGCCGACGCGTGCCGGCTCCGGCGTGCCGTGGATGCCCCAGTGCGGCTTGCTCAGGCCCAGCCAGGTGTCGCCCACGGGGTTGTTGGGGCCGGGCGCGATCTCCACGTCCTCGTGGTGCGCCTTGGCATCCCACATCAGGTCGGGGTTGTAGTGGAAGCTGGGGTTGGCCACCTCGTTCTTGATCTTCATGCGGCCCAGCGGCAGCGGGTCGTGCCGGCCGCCGATGCTGACCGGAAACGCCGCCACCGCGTAGCCGCGGCGGTCCAGCACCAGCAACTGCTTGGCCTGCTTCAGCACCCGCACCGAAGCGGCGGTGCGCAGCGGCTTGGTGTCGCCGACCGCCGGCACGATGAGCTCCTGGCCCGCCACCAGCTTCACGCCCGGGTTCAGGTCGCGCAGCAGCCGGGGCGACGCATGGAACTTCTCCGCCAGCGCTTCCTCGGGCGACTGGTAGCCCAGGCGGTCCAGCTTGGCCCGGTCCATGATGTCCTTCGGGATGGGGGTGAAGGGGCCGCGCAGGTCGTCTTCCGTCAATCGATAACGCTTCAAAGGCGCGTCACGCGTCGATTCCAGCGCCGCCCAGGTGGCGCCGTCGATGCGGCCGGTGGGCTTGAGGCCACTGGACAGCTGGAACGCCTGCACCGCGTGCTTCATGTTGGCGGCGAAGACGCCATCGATCTCGCCGGACGAGAACCAGCGCCGGTCCAGCAGCACCTGCGCCCGCACCACCGCCGGGCCGCGGGAGCCGGTGGCCAGGGCCGGGTGCTGGCCTGGGTTTTCGATGGCGGCGGCCAGGCCGCGCGGTGCCGCCGGTGCCGGTGCGGCCACTGTGTTGAGCGTGGCCAGGGCCAGCGCCGCGGCGCAGGCCAGGCGGGGCAAGGTGGTTGGGCTCGGCATGGGTGGCTCCTTCGGACGGCTTCACGCGGTCCGTGGCAAGCCGCATACCTGGCCGCCGTGTCGTCAGCGGCCGGGAAGCCAGCGGGCGCTGTCCAGGTCGAGCACGAAGGTGGCGGTGTTGTCCTGGTGTGTTTCGCTGCCGTCCTGCATCGTGGCCACGGTGCCACCGCTGACGCGGAGCTGCCGCGGACCGCACGGCTGTGCCCGGTGCTTGTAGATCCAGCCCGGCGGCGTGCCCTCGATGGCCAGGCGGCGCATGCGGAAATCGGTGAGCGACAGGCTGAAGACCGGCGTGGTGCCGAAGGCGCGCAGGCCCGCATGGCCGAGCGAGCCGATGAGGATCAGTTCGTCACCCACCAGCGTGGCGGTGTGGAAGTCGGTCGGCGGGAACAGGTCCTCGGGGTAGCCGTGGATGTCGATGCGGCCGTCCGGGTGGTGCACGAAGACGTCGTTGTAGATGCAGAAGTCCGGGTCGTAGGAGTCTTCGTGCTCGCCGGCGACCTGCACGATGCGCCCATCGGGCAGGAAGCTGATGGACTGGCCGAAGCGCTGGGCGCACCACAGCGCGGGTTCGTTCCAGCGGCGCTGGCCGTCGAAGTGGCAGGCGGCGGCGTAGGCGCTGACCCCGGCGCGGATCATCCCCAGCCAGTACGGTTCGTTCATGCGCTCGCCGTTCGTGCGGCCGAAGCGGCGCGTGCGCGCGGCGTTGAACTGCTGGGGCGTGACGCCGGCCAGCAGCGATGCGTCCGGCTCCGGCGGCAGGCCCAGCAGGTCGCGGCGGGCTTCTTCGCCGAGCCGCGCCGGGTCCGCGCCCAGCGCCAGCAGCAGCCGCGCCTGGGGTGCCCGCGTGGCGTGGCCCAGCGCGGTGTCGCCGTGCTGGAGCCGCTCCAGTTGCGCGCCGGCGGCGGCCAGCAGGCGGATGCCCTCGTCGTAGCCGTGCGTCGCCGCCTGCATCAGCGGCGTGCCGTCGAACTCGTCCGTGAGTTCGATGTCGTGGCCGGTGTCCAGCAGCCACTGCAGCATCGGCGTGTGGTGGCCCTCGATGGCGTAGAAGAGCGGCGGCTTGCCGCAATGGCCGCGGGCGGCGGTGTCCGCACCCTGGTCGGCGAGCCAGCGGGCCTTGGCCACGTCGCCGGTCTGCACGGCCACCAGCCAGGCGGTGCGTTTCCAGCGGTCGTGCGCTTCGAGCGATCCGCCGGCGGCCCGCAGCGCGGGCAGCGCCGCCTGCACGTCGGCCAGCGTGCCCAGCGCCACCGCGCGGATCAGCGGGTTCCAGGCCAGCTGCGACTCGTCGGCGCCGGCGTCCAGCAGCAGGCGCACGGCGTCGAAGCGGCCGGCATTCGAGAGCACCCGCAGCGCGGACTCGCCGTAGCGCGTGATGCCGTTCAGCTCGGCGCCGCGGTCCACCAGCAGTTGCAGCAGCTCCAGCAGGTGGGTCTTGTTCCCGTACACGGCCCGCAGCAGGGCGGTGTAGCCGTCTTCGTCCGCGCCGTGCAGGTCGACCCCGGCGTCCAGCAGGGCCCGCACCTCGTCCGGATCGCCACGGCGCAGGGCTTGCGCGAAGGCACTTCGGGGGTCGGTTGACTCGCTCATGTTGAAAGTTAGTTGATCAGGCCCAGCGCGACCGTGCCAGCACCCACAGCGTCCAGCCCAAGGGCAGCGCCAGCAGCGCGAAGGCCGCGGCCATGGAATGCAACAGCCCGGCCACCCCGCCGAACAGCGGCGGGCCGGCCACGACGCCGAAGTAGGTGAAGAACAGGCAACCGGCGGTGGCCATGGCGGCCTGGGGCTGCGGCACCACGCGCGCCACGGTGGCCAGGTAGACGCCGTTCCAGCCGATGGCGGTGGCGCCGTACAGCGCCAGCAGCCCCATCACCACCAGCGGCGGGTGCGTGGGCGCCAGCAGGGGCATCGCGGCGCCCAGCAGCGCCATCGCCCCGGCCAGGCCCAGCAGGGTTTGCCGGGGTGCGGACCAGCGGTCCGCCAGCAGGCCCCACAGCACGCGGCCCACCACGCCGCCGGTCTGTGCCACCGACAAGGCCAGGCCGGCCTGCACCAGCGTCCACTGCAGCGGCCCGTCCAGGAAGCTGACGAGGTAGGAACTGAGGCTGACCTGCACCGTGGAGAACACCAGCGTGCACAGCGCCAGCGGCCGCAGCACCGGGTGGCCCAGCACGAAGCGCAGCGGCTGCAGCAGCGCCGCCAGCCGCGGCAGCGGGCTGGCGGGGTCGCGGTGGGCGTCCAGCCGGCGGCGCAAGGCTTCGCCCAAGGCGATGCCCGCCAGGCACAGCAAGGCCACCACGGCCAGCGAAGTGGCGGCCGACGTGGCCTGCAGCACGACCGGCACCAGCGCGCCGGCCAGCACGCCGCCCAGCGGCACGCCGGTCTGCTTGACCGAGAAGACGAAGGCGTAGCGCTGCGGTGGCGTGGTGCGCGCCAGCATTTCGGAACTGGCGGGCGTGATCGGCCCGTAGCCCACGCCCACCAGCAGCGCCCCCAGCACCGCCGCTGCCACCTGCGGGACCGCCACCAGCAGCACCCCCGCCGCACAGCACGCCAGCGAAGCCTGGCTGCAGCGGATCGGCCCCCAGCGCCGCACCAGCGTGGCGCCGACCTGGCTGGACAGCATGGCGCCGAAATAGACCAGCGCGATGTACAGGCCCACCGCCACCGGCGGCAGCTGCAGTGCGGCCAGCAGCCGCGGCGCCGCCACCGTGGGCGCCAGCGCCGCGGCGGACGCGGC
>CBIHPZ010000511.1:0-3709 GCA_966211865.1 uncultured Aquabacterium sp. | reverse complement strand
GCCGACCGTGTCGTTGCCCAGCAATGGCCCGCTTTGTCCGGCGGACAGCGTGAAGTTGTCTGCCGTGGCGACGACGTCGTTCGTGTCGCCGTCGTTGCCGCCGCATGCGGCCAGCGTCAGCATGAGCGCACCGGCGAGGGCGGCCGTTGCAGCGCGGCGGGCATGCGGGTTGTTCTTCGAAGATGCTTCCAAGGTGCTTGCCTGATGTGTTGTGAAGGCGCCGCGGTGTTCAATGCCGCGGGGGGCGAATCGTGGCGCACCTGCGCTTCCAGCGAAATCCACCGGGCGGGGGAGAGAACGGCCCCCGGAGGCAGGCTTTGGAAACGGAAGGTAACGAGTCGCGCCCTCGCGCCCCGGGGCCCGGCGCGGGCCAGGTCATGGACGCTCACTATCAGAGCGGAAGAGCGTCCGCCGTTCTCTGCAGAAGTGCCCGCTTCTCAAGGGCTCGAGGGGAGTACCGTGAGAGCCGTGGGTGCGCTCGGCGCCATCGGCGCGGTCAGCGCCACAGCCGGTAGACCCAGAAGCACTCGTCCCGCCGCATGCGCTCCAGCAGCCGGGCCGGGCTTTCGCCGCTGCTGCGGCGCACGGCCCGGCACAGGTGGGCCTGGTCGGCGTAGCCCGCGCCGGCGGCCACGTCGGCCCAGTCCACGCGGCCGCGCGCCTGCTGCTGCACGGCGTCCAGGAACGCGCGTTCGGCACGAGACAGGCCTTCCAGCTGCTGCAGCGGCTGGCCGGCCCAGGCGCGCAGGCGGCGCTGGAACTGGCGCAGGCTGTGGCCCGGTGCCGCGCGCCCTGCCCGCAGCGCCAATGCGCGCGCCCAGTCCGCATAACGCCAGATGGAAGCGGCCGCACCGTTGCCGCGCACGGCCTGCCAGCGCGGGACCAGGAAGTCTTCCAGCAGCGCGATGCGCGCGCTGGTGTCCGGTGCCGCCAGCACCGCCTGCAGCAGCGGCGCCCAGCCTTCGGCGGGCAGCACCTCGCGCGCATCGCGGAAGCGGTCGACGTGTTCCTCGACGCGCACGCCGGCCAGCGCCTGCAGCGCATCGGGCATCAGCAGCAGCATGAAGACCTGCACCGGACCGGGGTTGGCGGTGATGGTCGGCATCGACTGCGGGCCGCGGAAGACGATGGGGCCGGGCAGTGGTTCGCCGTCCAGCCGGGCCGAGCCCTCAATGAACCAGCTGATGGCGCACAGAGGGGACGCGGGGAAGTGGTTGAGGCGATCGGGCGGCGTGAGGCCGGCACCGCGGGTGTCGCGCACGATGAAGCCGCGCACGCAGGCCGACAGCCGCGCTGGCGCGTCGATCAGGCGGGCGGTGGGCGGGGGCACGCCGGGCAGTGTAGGAGCGGCGGGGGCGGCATTCAGGCGCGCGAGCCCCCAGCGTGTCGCGATCGATCAATACGGCGCGCCGGGCGCTGCCTAGAGTGCGCCCGTCTTCACTTTGTGGATGCCCTGACATGGTTCCCACCCTGCCCGACCCCCTTCGGCCCGCGGGCCTTGCACTGGCCGCCCTGGCCAGCGCCACCGCCTGCGCCCAGGCCCCTGCCACGGCGGAAGCCGCACGGCTGGAAGAGAACAAGGCCCTGGTGCGCGGCTACCTCACCGAGGTGGCCAACGCCGGCAACCTGGCCGCGGCGCCGCGCTACTTCGCGCCGGACGCCAGCTTCAACGGCTCCAGGGACCTGCGGCCTTTCATCGCCTTCCGCCAGCAGCTGCGCAGCGCCTTTCCCGACCACCGGCTGAGCATCGTGGACCAGGTGGCCGAGGGCGACCGCGTGGTGACGCGGGTGCACTTCGAGGCCACGCACCTGCAGCCTTATGCCGGCATCGCGCCCACCGGCCGGCGGCTGAGCTACAGCGGTGTCGCCATCGACCGCATCGCCGACGGCAAGGTGGTCGAGATGTGGCACATGGCCCATCCGCTGGGGCTGCCGGAGCAGTTGAAGGTGCTGTTGTCCGCGGACGCCGCCGATGCCGGTGGCGCCGGGACGCCCGGTGCAACGGCGCGCCGGCCCGACTGACGCGTCAGTGCTCTTCCCACCACTTCTGCGCCTTGGCGCGATCGAAGCCGGGCAGCAGCGCCTTGCGGATCTCCACGTCCTTGAGGGCCGGGAACTTGGCGCGGAACACCGCTTCGTCGGTGGCGAAGCGGTCGATGATCTCGATGTCGAAGGTGCCGCCCGACGCACCGGCCACCGCCTGGTCGATCAAGGGCAGCGTGGGGCCGGCCTTGAACTCGTTGCCCTGGCGCTCGCGCACGGTGGCCGAGACGTGGCCGAGGTAGTAGACGCCGGGGCCGCGCACGTCCAGTGACGAATGCATCGGCGCGAAGAAGAAGCCGTTGATCGGGAAGGACGTCACCAGGCTGGTCAGGCCGCGAATCTCGTAGCGGCCCGGGTCGAGCGGCATGCGCAGCAAGTACGAATTGCCGGATTCGGCGGTGCCGGTTTCCTGCCGCGCCTTCTCGTCCATCGTGAAGTTGAGCCGATCGGCCGAGTCCTTGGCGCCTTCCTTCTCGACGTTGACGACCAGCAGCTTCGGCTGGTACGAGGTCCGGTAGGTGTTCTTGATCGTCGCCGTCATCAGGTAGATCGGCTTGCTGGCGGGCGTCAGCTTCTCATCGTCGCTCTCGAATGCCATCTTGGTGCGCGTCGCGCAGCCGGTCAGCAGGACGAGGGTGGCGAGCAGCAATCCGGTGATCAGTCGATTCTTCATGGCAGGCAGCGGTAAAGCAGGGACGCGCAGTCTATCGGCGGAGGTGTGGGGAGGCGTGGTCGTGGCGCGACACGACGGCACCGCATCCCTTGTTTGAAGTGCGAAGGCGCCTCGGCTGGGCTTGGGTATGCTCCTGCGCCCCTTCACCACCCGGGCCACCCGAATGCCGCACCTGACGCTGGAATACACCGACAACCTCGATGCGCTGGACGCGCCCGCCCTGCTGTCCGCCATGAATGCGGCCCTGGTCGATTCGGGCCAGTTCGAGGAATTCGACATCAAGAGCCGCGCCATCCGGCTCGATTGCCACGCCACCGGCACGTCGAAGAACGAGGCCCGCGCCTTTGCCCACGCCAGGCTGGCCTTGCTGAGCGGGCGCACACCCGCGATCAAGGCGGACCTGTCGCAGCGCCTGCTGGCGGTGCTGCAGGCGCAGTGCCAGCCGGTGGCCGGGTTGCGGACCCAGCTGTGCGCCGAGATCCTGGACATCGACCGGGATTCCTACGCCAAGGCCGTGGCCTGATGGGCCCCGGGCGCGGCGCACCATGGCCGCGTCGGTAACTCGTTAGGAAACGCGTTATCTCGCTGCGGCCGGCTGCCTGCCCGGCAGCTTCACCACCCCCACCGCCAGCGCCGTGCCGGCCAGGATCAGCGCGGCGCCGCCCCAGGCGCTGGGGTCCAGGCGTTCGTTCAGCAGCAGCGCGCCGTAGGCCACGCCGAAGACCGGCACCAGGAAGGTCACGGTCAGTGCGCGCTGCGGTCCGGCGCGTTCGATCAGGCGGAAGTACAGGATGTAGGCCAGCGCGGTGCACAGCGCGGCCACCAGCGCGATGGCGGCCCAGGCGCGCAGGCCGGGCGCGCCGGAGCCGGTGAGCGGCGGCATCAGGAACCAGGCCGGCAGCGCCAGGCCCAGCGTGGCGCCCACCTGGCTGCCGGTGGCGGTGGCCAGGGGCGCCACGCCCGAGAGGTAGCGCTTGGCAAAGCTGGCCGACA
>CBIHPZ010000510.1:0-3711 GCA_966211865.1 uncultured Aquabacterium sp. | reverse complement strand
CCGATGAAGAGCGCCGTCAGGCCGCGCAGCGTGCTCTGCCCCAGCACCGCGCTGACGGTGCAGAAGGCCAGCACCATCAGCATGAAGTACTCAGGCGGCCCGAGCTTCACCGCGAAGTTGGCGACCAGCGGCGCGAACAGCGTGACCAGGATGGTGGCGATGGTGCCGGCGACGAAGGAGCCGATCGCCGCGGTGGCCAGCGCCGCACCGGCGCGGCCGCTCTTGGCCATCTTGTTGCCTTCCATCGCGGTCACCATCGAACCCGCCTCGCCCGGCGTGTTCAGCAGGATCGACGTCGTCGATCCGCCGTACATGGCGCCGTAGTAGATCCCCGCGAAGAAGATCATCGAAGCGGTCGGCTCGACCTTCAGAGTGATCGGCAGCAGCATCGCCACCGCCGTGGCGGGCCCGATGCCGGGCAGCACGCCCACCGCCGTGCCGATCGTGCAGCCGAACAGCGCCCACAGCAGGTTGATCGGCGTGCCCGCCGTCATGAACCCCTGCAGCAATTGATTCCAGATGTCCATCAGGCCTCCTCGCCTGCGTGGATGCGAGCCCGCGTCACGAACAACGCGGGCCGCAGGGCGGCAACATGCCGCGTTACAGCCAACCCGTGCTGGTGAGACCGGGCAGATTGATGGCCAGCAGCTGGGTGAACATCCAGAACACCGGCGCCGCAATGGCGAAGCCGACCGCCGCATCGATCACCCAAGCCCGCAGGCTCAGGTCCAGCCGCCCTTCAGCCGCCTTGAAGCCGCGCACGGCCAGCACGAAGCACAGCGTGCAGCTGAGGATGAAGCCGATCGTTGTGATCAGCGCCGCGTTGGCCAGGATGCCCGCGGACACCCAGGCGAAGCCGGCCCAGTGCCCGTGCTCGGCGCCGTCCGGTTCGTCCATCATCCGGAAGCCGCCGGAAAGCGACTCCCAGACCAGGAACCCGCCACACAGCAGCAGGCAGGCGGCGACCAGCCAGGGCAGGAAGTTGGGCCCGACGCCGGCATAGCCCGCGTCGCTGGGGATGCCAATGGCACCCGCCGCCAGCAATCCCCCCAGCGCCAGCACCCCTGCGCCGACGAGCGCCTGGTCGGCCCGGGTGCCGGCCACCCGTGCGCCGGTTTCCGGATCGTTGCGCGTCATCAGACCATCCCGGACTTGACCATCACCGCACGCAGGCTCGCGAATTCGTCGTCGACGAACTTCTCGAACTCGGTGCCGGCCATCACGGCCGGGGTCCAGCCGTTCTTCTCCAGCGCCTCGGCCCAGGACTTGGTCTTGGTGGCCGCAAGCACCATGTCCGTCAGCGCCTTGCGCTGCTCGGCGCTGATCCCTGGCGCGCCATACACGCCGCGCCAGTTGCCCAGCACCACGTTGATGCCCTGCTCCTTCATCGTCGGCACGTCGATGCCCTTCAGGCGCTTGTCCGACGTGACGGCGATGGCCCGCATCTTGCCGCTGCTGATGTACTCGGCGAACTCGCTGTAGCCGCTGCCACCCACGCTCACATTGCCGCCCAGCACTGCGGCGGTGGCCTCGCCACCCCCCCGGAAGGCGACGTAGTTGATCTTGGCCGGGTCGACGCCCACTTCGCGCGCAATCATCGCGGCCGCGATGTGCTCGGTGGACCCGCGCGAGCCGCCGCCCCACTTGATGCTGCCGGGGTCCTTCTTCATCTGCTCGACGACGTCCTTCATGGACTTGTACGGCGAGTTGGCCGGCAGCACGAAGACGTTGTATTCGCTGGTCAGGCGCGCCAGCGGCGTGGCCTGCGACAGGCTCACCGGCGGCTTGCCGGTGATGATGCCGCCCAGCATCACGGCGCCCATCACCATCAGCGCGTTGGGATCGCCCTTGCTGCCGTTCACGAACTGCGCCAGGCCGATGGCGCCGGCGGCGCCGCCCTTGTTGTCGTAGGCGACGGTGGACGCGACCCCCGCCTCCTGCAATGCCCTGCCAAGTGCGCGGCCAGTGGTGTCCCAGCCGCCGCCCGGATTGGCCGGGATCATCATCTTCAGGTTGGCTGCAGCGCGGGCGCTCATCGGCAGCAGGCCGGCCGCAGCGAGCGCAGCCATCGACTTCAGGAAGGTGTCGCGACGCATCGTGTGTCTCCAATGTTCGTTGACGGACAGGATGCATCGTCGAGCCTGACCCTGTCGATCGGCTGTCGATCGACCTAGGGAAAATGCTAGGCATCGCCGTGTTGGCAGCGCCCTCAAAGACGCGCTGAAAACAGGGACGATTGGCCGCCCATGAAGCTGCTGCTCATCGAAGACAACCCCACCATGCAGGCCACCTTGCAGCGCTCCTTCGAACGGCGCGGCATCCAGGTGGTGACCTGTTCCGACGGCCTGCGCGCGGTCGACCGCTGGCAGGCCAGCGTGCCCGACGTGGTGCTGCTGGACCTGAGCCTGCCGGGGCTGGACGGCCTGGAGGTGCTGGCCCGCGCCCGCGCCGCGGGCCTGGCCACGCCGGTGATCATCCTGACCGCGCGCGGCACGGTGGGCGACCGCATCCTCGGCCTCAACACCGGCGCCGACGACTACCTGCCCAAGCCCTTCGACCTGGACGAACTCGAAGCCCGCGTGCGCGCACTGGCGCGCCGCGGCACCGGCGTGGCCGACCCGCGCGCCGAGCCGGCCGACTTCCACGGCCTGCGCGTGGACACGAGCAGCGGCGCCGTGTACTGCCGCGGCCAGCCGATGGAGCTGGCCCCGCGCGAGGCGGCGCTGCTGCGCGCACTGCTGTCGCATGCCGGGCAGGCCGTGGCCAAGGAGCGGCTCTTCGACCAGGTCTTCGCCGGTGAAGATGACGTGCAGCCCGACGCCATCGAGGTGGTGGCCTACCGCCTGCGCAAGAAGCTGGCGGCGACCGACGTCAAGCTGGTCACGCTGCGGGGGCTGGGCTACCTGGTAGCGCCCCAATGACGCGGCCACGGCCATCGCCCCCCGCGCCATCGTTATTGCGCCAGCGCTTCGCGCACCTCTCGATGCGCAGCCGGCTGCTGCTGGGCATCCTGCTTCCGGTGCTGGCGCTGGTCGCCTTCAACGCCTACAGCCTGTACCGCCAGGCCCTGCGTTCGGCCGACATCGCCTACGACCGCACGCTGCTGGCGTCGGCCAAGGCCATCGGCGAGATGCTGGAAGTGACCGGCACGCGCGAGTCGCCGCGCCTGCGCGCCACGGTGCCCTACTCCGCGCTGGAAGCCTTCGAGGCCGACAACCGCAGCCGCACCTACTTCAAGGTCAGCGGCTTCGCGGGCGAGATGGTGTCCGGCTTCGACGACCTGCCCTCCTGGCACGGCAAGCTGCCCGACCGCGGCATCTACGCCGCGCTGGTCGACTTCTACGACGACGTGTTCCGCGGCGACCCCGTGCGCGTCGCCGTGCTGCTGCAGCCGGTGTCCAGCGAGATCGGCCAGGGCATGGCCACGATCCAGGTGGCCGAGACGCTGGAGCTGCGCCACACGCTGGCGCGGCAGATGCTCATCGACACGCTGTGGCGCCAAGCGGTGCTGGTCGCCGTGATCATCGCCGTCGTGCTGTGGGTCGTCAGCCGCGCCACGCAGCCGGTGCATGCGCTCAGCGCGGCCATCAAGGCGCGGGCGCCGGACGACGCATCCCCGCTGGACGCCCCCGACGCCCCGCGGGAACTGATGCCGCTGGTGGATGCCACCAACGACGCCATGGCCCGCGTCGCGCAGCTGATGGCGCACCA
>CBIHPZ010000509.1:0-3712 GCA_966211865.1 uncultured Aquabacterium sp. | reverse complement strand
CCCACCTCGCCGATGCCGGCGCGCTGAAGCGCTTTCTGCAGGCCTTGCCGGCGCCTTCCGATGACGCCGCCTGGTCCGAAGCACAAGCGCGTGCGCAATGGGCCGGGGCCTGCCTGGCCAATGAATTCACCGCGGCCGCGCTGCCCGATGCCCCGCGCGGGCGCGCGCTGCAGAACGTGGCGCTGGCACCGGCGAACAGTGGCCGCGTCGCGGAGGCGTCAGCACGGCTGACGCGTGAAGCGCCGGCGGCCATGGCCCATGCCGATGCGCCAGCCTGTCGCGCCTGCGCCGCCTGCGCCGCCTGCGCCAACAACATCGCGCTGGAATTGCGCGAAGGCCGATAAGGTGCCCACAAGCTGCCCATCGCAGCGTCCATCACGCGCCCAACGAGCACGCAACGAGCACGCAGAAGCGCCCGCCGAGCGCGCAAGAAAAAGGCCGGCTGAAAAGCCGGCCTTCATTCGCCAGGGGTGCTGATCGTTCGACGAAGAGGTCGCGAGATCAGCGCCTGGTCTTGCGCTTCACTTCAGGTGACCGTTGATCAGCTTGGTCATCTCGAACATCGACACCTGGGCTTGCTTGAAGATTTCCTTCAGCTTCGCATCGGCGTTGATCATCGTCTTCTTCATCTTGTCCTGCAGGCCGTTCTTCTTGATGTATTCCCAGACCTTCTTCGTCACCTCGGTGCGCGGCAGCGGCTTGTCGCCGATGACCGCGGCCAGCGCGGCGCTGGGGGTCATGGCCTTCATGAACGCGGCGTTCGGGGTGCGCTTCTTGGCGGGGGCCGCCTTCTTCGCCGGTGCGGCCGTCTTGGTGGCGGCCTTCTTTGCCGGGGCTGCGGCCTTCTTCGCGGGCGCTGCCTTCTTCGCTGCAGGGGCCGCGGCCTTCTTTGCCGGTGCGGCCTTCTTGGCCGGAGCGGCCTTCTTCGCAGTTGCCATGTTGATTCTCTCCATCACGTGAGTGGTTGATGTGCCGGGGTCCGGGCAAGAGCGATCGTGCGCTCTCGTTTCTCTCATGACCTCTGCGGGCGCAATGGTACTGCGTCACCCTGGGGCTGAGAAGCGGTTTTCCCTCGTAGAAACGCGTTTCTTCCCTGTGAAAACCCGCTTTTGTCGCCCCACTGCATCACTGGAGGCTCACCCGAGGCTCACTGGAGGCACTCCGGACGCGTCCCTCGCGTGATGCGCGTCGCTTCAGCGGCTCACGTGAAGGACACGCGCGGTGCATGTTCGAGGCACTCGCCCAGGCACCTGCAGAGCCCGCGGCAAGCGCTCGCAACGCATGCACGCGGCCATGAAAGGCGCCGCGCGCACGGGCAGCTTCACCCCCTCGAAGGACACGCGCGCAGAACCCCGCGTGTATGCTGCGCGGCCATGAAGATGATCGTGCGCTGGTTGCTGTTGGCCGCGGCCTTGCTGCTCGTGGCCCATCTCTACTCGGGCGTGACGGTGACGAGCTTCACCAACGCCATGATCGCGGCCCTCGTGCTCGGCCTCTTCAACACGCTGGTGCGGCCGATCCTGGTGCTGCTGACCTTCCCGGTCACGCTGCTCACGCTGGGCCTCTTCCTCTTCGTGATCAACGCGCTGATGTTCTACGCCGCGGCCTACGTGCTCAGCGGCTTCAACGTCAGCGGCTTCGGCGCGGCGCTGATCGGCTCGGTGATCTACAGCCTCTGCGGCATGGTGATCGACGTGGCCATCGAACGCATCTTCAGCCGTTCCGATTCCTGATCCCGCGGCAATCTTCGGCCGACCCGCCGCTGATCACCGCGGCACGCCAGCCGCTCCATTCGATGCCGTCCCGAACGACGCGGCGCGAATCAAGCGCAGCGCCATCGCGCTGATCGGCCTCAGCGCTTCGGCGCATTCGACGCGACCGCCGTCGCGCCGCGGACCTCGAAGTCCACGCGGTCGATCAGCTGCCCGGCCGCGCCTTTCAATTCGAGCCGGTGCTTGCCCGGCCACGGCATCCATCGCATCTGCGCGCCGTGGCCCACCAGCCGCCCATCCAGCCACCACTGCCCCGATTCGCCCTTGAAGGCGATGCGCTGCACCGGCTCGGGCATGTCGGGATCGATGGCGAAGATCGTGCCGTCGCGCGGGCTCGCGATGCCGCTGGGGCGCTGGGCGCCCACCTGCTCGCCGCTGCGCACACGCGCTGTTGCCGAGCTTGTGGTCGACGTGGCGCCTGCCGTTGTCGCCGACGCCTTCGCGACAGCGAACCACTCCTCACGCGGCGGTTCCAGCGCCGCATCGAAGCTGATCGCGCGGCGCTCGACGCCCGCCGGCGGCTGCGGCGGGCGTGAAGGCCGGCCCGCATGCAGCGCCTGCACCAGCGCGCGCCACACCGGCGCCGCGCCCTGCGTGCCGCTGACGCGGTGCATGGCCTCGCCACTCGCATTGCCGACCCACACACCCACCGTGTAGCGGTCGGTGAAGCCGATGCACCAGTTGTCGCGCATGTCCTTGCTGGTGCCGGTCTTCACCGCCGCGAAGCCGCGCGTGACCAGCGCCGAATCGAGCCCGAAGGTCGGCGCGCGCGCATTCGCATCGGCCAGGATGTCGGTCACCTGGAACACCGCGCGCGCATCGAAGGCCCGCTGCGTGCGGCCCGGCAGTCCCGCCACCGGCGACCATTGGCCGCCATTGGCCAGCATGCGGTAGGCGTTGGTCAGCTGCAGCAGCGACACGTCGGCGCTGCCCAGGGCCAGCGCGAGGCCGTGATAGCCACCGCTCTCATTCAATTGCAGGCCCGCGGCATTGAGCTTGTCGAAAAGCGGCTCGGGCCCGACCAGCGCGCCGGTGCGCGCCGCCGGCACGTTCAGGCTGGACGCGAGCGCGGTGCGCACGCTGACCCAGCCGCGATAACGGTGGTCGTAATTGCGCGGCATGAAGGCGCCGCTGCCGCCGTCGAGATCGGCCGGTGAATCGTCGAGCAGGCTCGCGGGCGTCAGCAGCCCGCGTTCGAACGCCAGCGCATAGACGAAGGGCTTCAGCGTGGAACCGGGCTGGCGCCGCGCCAGCACCGCGTCCACCGCCGGCGCGTCGCTGTACGCCGAACCGCTGGAGCCGACCCAGGCCAGCACCTCGCCACTCGCGTTGTCCAGCACCACGACCGCGCCGTCTTCCACCTGCCGGCCCTGCAATTCGGCCATTTGCTGCCGCAAGGATTGCACGGCCAGGCGCTGCAGGCGCGCATCGATCGGGCTGCGCAGCGTCGCCGGTGGCGCCGTGTTCTTCGCGCTGCTCGCGGTGTTCGCGGCATTCGCGGTGTTCGCTGGAGTCGCGGCATGCGCGGTGGAACGCGCGAGCCACCAGCGCGCGAAGTGCGGCGCCAGTTGTTCGCCCACCGGCGGCGGCACGCGCTTCTTGCTCAGCGCGCGCTCGGCCAGGATGCCGATGCGCTCGCAATCCGGCGGCTCGGACAGCAGCGCGCAGGCGCGCCGCTGCACCAGCGCCGGCGTGGCATTCGGGGCGCGCAGCAAGGCGACCAGCAGCGCCGCTTCGCTGCGATCCAGCCCTGACGGGTGCTTGCCGAAGAGCGCATGGCTGGCCGCCGGCGCGCCGATCAATTCGCCCCGCAAAGGCACCAGATTCAAATAGGCCTCGAGGATCTGCGGCTTGCTCCAGCGCGATTCCAATTCGCGCGCGGCGCCGATCTGCGTCCACTTCTGGCCGATGCCGCGGCCGCCCGCGGGCCGCGCCAATGC
>CBIHPZ010000508.1:0-3721 GCA_966211865.1 uncultured Aquabacterium sp. | reverse complement strand
GCGGCCAGGCGTTGCAGGGCGGCGCGGCGGCCCGGCGGCGTCAGCGCTTCAGCCGGGGGTTGCCACCCTGGCTCAACAGGTCGGCATGCGTTCGTGCAATCCATTCGCGCGCTTCCTGAAGGGTGGGGAACACGCCGTAGGGCCGTTGAACGAATCCGGTGGCCTTGAAGGCGTCGATGTGCGCCAGGATGTCGGGCCTGACCGCCACCGCGGCCATGATGATCCCCGGATTCGTCATCAGCGGGCCGATGTGCAGGGCCGCCACGCCCCGGGTGTCTTCCGGCGTCGCCTCGTAGCCCTGCACGTCCAGGTAGCAGGTGATGGTGTAGGTCAGCTCGTCGAAGCGCGGGTCGGCGCAGATGCGCTCCAGCGATTGCGCGCGCTCGGCGATGGTGACGTCGCCGAAATACGTTCGGCAGACGCCGCGGTGTTCCCAGCTGAGCGTGTACGGCATGCCGGCATTGTTGGCACCGAATCGCCCGCGGGTGATCTCGTCGGCACGCTGTCAAGCAATCCCTACGGTGGAACCTGGACCCCGCCGCACGGCCCCACGTCCGGCACTCCCGCTTCCACTTTGCGCGCCGATCTGGCAACGCGCTTTCCACCCCGGCGCCACCGGCCGGCCGCGGCCCACACGAACCGCGGCTTTTCTTGTGTGAGATCAAGCACTTGCCAACCCCGCTCGGTGTTTTCCCGCGCCCGCCGCATTCAGGCCCACAACTTGTGACAGGAGATCAAACACACCCCGCCCACCCACCGGAGGAGACACCCCGCATGGAGACCTTTTACGACGTGATGCGCCGCCAGGGCATCTCGCGCCGCAGCTTCCTGAAGTACTGCTCGCTCACGGCCACGTCGCTGGGCTTGGGCCCGGCCTTCGTGCCGCAGATCGCGCACGCGATGGAGACCAAGCCGCGCACGCCGGTGCTGTGGCTGCACGGCCTGGAATGCACCTGCTGTTCCGAAAGCTTCATCCGCAGCGCGCACCCGCTGGCCAAGGACGTGGTGCTGTCGATGATCTCGCTGGACTACGACGACACGCTGATGGCCGCGGCCGGCCACCAGGCGGAAGCCGCGCTGGAAGCGGTGATGACGAAATACAAGGGCAACTACATCCTGGCGGTGGAGGGCAATCCGCCGCTGAATGAAGACGGGATGTTCTGCATCCAGTCGGGCAAGCCGTTCGTTGAAAAACTGCGGCGCGTGGCCAAGGACAGCAAGGCCATCATCAGCTGGGGCAGCTGCGCCAGCTGGGGCTGCGTGCAGGCGGCCAAGCCCAACCCCACGCGGGCCACGCCGGTGCACCAGGTGATCACCGACAAGCCCATCATCAAGGTGCCCGGCTGCCCGCCGATTGCGGAGGTGATGACCGGCGTCATCACCTACATGCTCACCTTCGACCGCATTCCCGAACTGGACCGCCAGGGCCGGCCGAAGATGTTCTACAGCCAGCGCATCCACGACAAGTGCTACCGGCGCCCGCATTTCGACGCGGGGCAATTCGTGGAGCACTTCGACGATGAATCGGCGCGCCGCGGCTATTGCCTCTACAAGGTGGGCTGCAAGGGCCCCACGTCGTACAACGCCTGCTCCACGGTGATGTGGAACGAGGGCACCAGCTTCCCCATCAAGGCGGGGCATGGCTGCATCGGCTGTTCGGAAGACGGCTTCTGGGACAAGGGCTCGTTCTACGACCGGCTGACCGACATCCACCAGTTCGGCATCGAAGCCAATGCCGACAAGGTGGGCGGCACCGCCGCCGGCGTGGTGGGTGCGGCGGTGGCGGCGCATGCGGCGGTGAGCGTGCTGAAGCGCGTGGCCACCAAGAACGAGACGGCGGACCACGGCGCCTGAGCCGACGCTGCTAACACACAAGGAACACGACCATCATGGGCGCCTACGAAACCCAGGGCTTCAAGCTCGACGACAGCGGCAAGCGCATCGTCGTCGACCCCGTGACCCGCATCGAGGGTCACATGCGCTGCGAAGTCAACGTCGACAGCAACAACGTCATCCGCAATGCGGTCAGCACCGGCACCATGTGGCGCGGGCTGGAGGTGATCTTGAAAGGCCGCGACCCGCGCGATGCCTGGGCGTTCGTCGAACGCATCTGCGGCGTGTGCACCGGCTGCCATGCACTCACCAGCGTGCGCGCGGTGGAAGACGCATTGGGCATCAAGATCCCGAAGAACGCGCACCTCATCCGCGAGATGATGGCCAAGACGCTGCAGGTGCACGACCACGCGGTGCACTTCTACCACCTGCATGCATTGGACTGGGTGGACGTGGTGTCGGCCTTGAAGGCCGATCCGAAGAAGACCAGCGAGCTGCAGCAGCTGGTGTCGCCCAGCCACCCGCTCAGCTCGCCGGGCTATTTCCGCGACATCCAGAACCGGCTGAAGAAGTTCGTGGACAGCGGCCAATTGGGGCCCTTCATGAACGGCTATTGGGGCAGCAAGGGCTACGTGCTGCCGCCCGAGGCCAACCTGATGGCCGTCACCCATTACCTGGAGGCGCTGGACCTGCAGAAGGAATGGGTGAAGGTGCACACCATCTTCGGCGGCAAGAACCCGCACCCCAACTACCTGGTGGGCGGCGTGCCCTGCGCCATCAACATCGACGGCGACGGTGCCGCCGGCGCGCCGCTGAACATGGAGCGCCTGAATTTCGTCAAGGCGCGCATCGACGAGATGGTGGAGTTCAACAACAACGTCTACATCCCCGACGTGCTGGCCATCGGCACCCTGTACAAGCAGGCGGGCTGGCTGTATGGCGGCGGCTTGTCGGCGCTGAACGTGTCGGACTATGGCGAATACCCCAAGGTCAATTACGACAAGCGCACCGACCAATTGCCCGGCGGCGTGATCCTGAATGGCAATTGGGACGAGATCCACCCCATCGACCCGCGCGACCCGGCGCAGGTGCAGGAATTCGTCACCCACAGCTGGTACAAGTACGCGGACGAGACCAAGGGCCTGCACCCCTGGGACGGCGTGACGGAGCCCAACTATGCGCTGGGTCCCAACACCAAGGGCACGCGCACAGCCATCGAACGGCTGGACGAAAGCGCCAAGTACAGCTGGATCAAGGCCCCGCGCTGGCGTGGCCACCCGATGGAGGTGGGGCCGCTGTCGCGCTACATCCTGGGCTACGTGCACGCCAGCAAGGGCAATCAATACTGCCAGCGCGTGAAGCAGCAGGTGGACGATTCGGCCCGCGCCATCAACAGCGCCATTCCCAAGGCCTTGGGCCTGCCGGAAACCCAGTACACGCTGAAGCAGCTGCTGCCCAGCACCATCGGCCGCACGCTGGCCCGCGCATTGGAAAGCCAGTACTGCGCCGAGATGATGGTGAGCGACTGGCAGGAGCTGATGGCCAACATCAAGGCCGGCGACCGCAGCACCGCCAACGTGGAGAAATGGGACCCCAGCACCTGGCCGAAGGAGGCCAAGGGCGTGGGCACGGTGGCGGCGCCGCGCGGCATGCTGGGCCACTGGATCCGCATCAAGGACGGCCGCATCGAGAACTACCAGTGCGTGGTGCCCACCACCTGGAACGGCTCGCCGCGCGACCACAAGGGCCAGATCGGCGCCTTCGAGGCCAGCCTGATGAACACGCCCATGGCCAACCCCGAGCAGCCGCTGGAAATCCTGCGCACCTTGCACAGCTTCGACCCCTGCCTGGCCTGCAGCACGCACGTGATGAGCCCCGACGGCCAGGA
>CBIHPZ010000507.1:0-3728 GCA_966211865.1 uncultured Aquabacterium sp. | reverse complement strand
TCAGGAATTCGGCCAGGCGGTTGGCGCCGTGCTTCATGCGCGTGAACACCAGCACCTGGTGCCAGTCGCCCTGGCGGATCAGGTGCGCCAGCAGCTCCTTCTTCCGCTCGCGGCCCACCGGGTGGATCTTCTGCGCGATGGTGTCGGCGGTGGCGTTGCGGCGCGCCACCTCGATCAGCGCGGGGCTGTTCAGCAGGCGGTCGGCCAGGGCCTTGATGTCGTCGCTGAAGGTGGCCGAGAACAGCAGGCTCTGCTTCTTCGGCGGCAGGATGGCCAGCACCTTCTTGATGTCGTGGATGAAGCCCATGTCCAGCATGCGGTCGGCTTCATCCAGCACGAAGATCTGCACGTTCGAGAGGTCCAGCGTGCCCTGCTGGTGGTGGTCCAGCAAGCGGCCGGGCGTGGCCACCAGGATGTCGACGCCGCGGCGCAGGCGGTCGATCTGCGGCTGCATGCCGACGCCGCCGAACATCACCATGCTGGTCAGCGGCAGGTGCTTGCCATAGGTGCGAACGCTTTCCTCGACCTGCGCGGCCAGTTCGCGGGTGGGCGTGAGGATCAGGCCGCGGATGGCGACGCGGCCCTTGGCGTCGCGCACCGGCTTGGCGGCGGCCAGGCGGTGCAGCAGCGGCAGGGTGAAGCCGGCGGTCTTGCCGGTGCCGGTCTGCGCGCCGGCCATCAGGTCGCCGCCTTGCAGCACGGCGGGAATGGCTTGCGCCTGGATGGGGGTGGGGGATTCGTAGCCCTGCTCGCGAACGGCGCGCAGGATCGGCTCGGCCAGGCCGAGGTCGGTGAAATTCATTCGTCGTGGAGGCCCCGGCGTGTGAAGCGGGGCAGAGGGTTCGGCCTGCTGGCGCCGGCATCTGCGGCGTCACCAGTCGGGAAGGCCCGAGGGGTCTGAAGGCGTGTCGGAAACGACCGCGGCAGCGTGACTGGTGGCGCTGCCGCGGGCGGGATTGTATCGGTGCGCGGCCAAGCGGCCTGGGCATGGGGCCTGGCGTGCGGCGCGTCACGCGGCGCCCGGCTGTCGGCACTTGCGCACGAAATCAACCGGCGCGTGCCGCCGCCCCCCGGTTCGTGCGGGTCAGCGCGCGGATTGCATCAAGTAGTTTCCGCCCGGGCCGATATGCGAGCGAAGCGCCGCGTCAACGTCGGCCCGGCCGCACCACCAAGAAGCACCAGCCACTCGCCACCCGGGCATGCGCACGACGTCCTTTTTCCCTGCACTCGCCGCCGCCTGGCAGCGCGAGTTCCAGGCCCACCAGGCGTTCGACCGCGACTCGGCCGAGCTGCGCGCCCGCCTGCTGGGCAGCGTGACGCGCCTCACGCCGCTGATGGCGCTGGCCAACCTGGTGAACGCGGCCATCGTGGTGGGCGTGCTGGACGGCACCGTCTCGCTGCTGGAGCGCGTCCTGTGGTTCATGCTGCTGGGGGCGCTGTGCGCCTCTGCCGTGCGCGCGTGGTGGCGCCACCGGCGAGCGCCGCCACTGCGCGCCTCGCCCCGCGCATTGCGCCATGCCGCGGTGGGGGCGGGGCTGCTTGGCCTGGTGTGGGCGGCCATGGCGGTGGTCTGGTTCCCCGGCGCCAGCCACGGCCAGCAGCTGGTGCTGATGGCCCTGGTGCTGGGCACGATGTGCGGCGGCGCGTTGGCGCTGGCGCCGGTGCCCCTGGCCGCGCTCGCCCACGTCGGCGCCCTGGGGCTGGGCGCCCTGGTGGCGCTGTGGCGCAGCGATGGCGTGGGCCACCCGGTGCTGCCGGTGCTGCTCCTGCTCTACACGCTGGTGCTGTGTGTCAGCGTGCTGGCCACGGCACGCACGGTCGTGGCGCGGCTGCGCTCGGAGCGCGAGGCGGCGCGGCAGGGCCAGCTGGTGGGCCTGTTGCTGCGCGATTTCGAGGAACACGCGGCCGACGTGCTGTGGGAATGCGGCCAGACCGGCCTGCTCACGCACGTCTCGCCGCGGCTGTCCAGCGCGCTGGGCCTGAGTGCGGCCGAACTGCAGGCCGGCACCTTGCTGGACGCGCTGTGCGCGCGCCAGGCGCCGGGCGAACCGGACGGCCACCTGGCGGCGCTGCGCGGGGCCATGCGCCTGGGCCAGGCCTTTCGCGACCTGCTGCTGCCGGTGCAGACGGCGACCGGCCTGTGCTGGTGGTCGCTGTCGGCCAAGCCGCTGCACGACGAGGTGGGCCACCACGTGGGCTGGCGCGGCGTCATCAGCGACGTGACGCAGGCCCGCGAGACCCACCGCCGCCTGGCCTACCTGGCCCATTTCGATTCCCTGACGGGCCTGGCCAACCGGCTGGAGCTGCGCGAGCAGCTCGCCGCCGCGCTGGACGCCGATGCCGCGGCCGAACCGGGCACGCCGCCGCCGCGCACGGCGCTGGTGTGCCTGGACCTGGACCACTTCAAGTCCATCAACGACACGCTGGGCCATGCCGCCGGCGACGCGGTGCTGGCCGAGATCGGCCGCCGCCTGCATTCCTGCCTGCGCCAGGGCGACCTGGCCGCGCGCCTGGGCGGCGATGAATTTGCGCTGGTGATCCGCAACGTGCAGGGCGACGACGAGGTCACCGCACTGGCGCGCCGCCTGGTTCAGGTGCTGGCGCAGCCCTTCGACATCGGCGGCCGGCAGGTGCCGCTGGGCAGCAGCATCGGCGTGGCCATCGCGCCCGAGCACGGCCGTTCGCTGGACGAGCTGATGGGCCATGCCGACCTGGCGCTGTACGCCGCCAAGGAAGCCGGCCGCGGCCGTTTCGAGTTCTTCGTGCCGCGCCTGGCCGACCGCCACCGCCGCCGCATCGCCATCGAACAGGCGCTGCGCGGCGCGCTGGCGCGCAGCGAGATGCACCTGCACTGGCAGCCGCGCGTCGACATCGAGCACTGGGAGGTGGTGGGCGCCGAGGTGCTGCTGCGCTGGCAGCACCCGGAACTGGGCCGCGTCGCCCCCGATGAATTCATCCGCATCGCCGAGGACACCGGCCTGATCGCCGACATCGGCCTGTGGGTGCTGGGCCGCGCCTGCGCCCACGCGGCGCAGATGAAGCACCCGATCGTGGTGTCGGTGAACGTCTCCCCGGCGCAGCTGCTGCACGAAGACTTCGCGCAGCAGGCCCTGCACCTGATCCAGCGTTCCGGCCTGGCGCCCGAGCGGCTGGAGATCGAGGTCACCGAGTCGCTCTTCATGGACAACTCGCCCCAGGCCCTGGCCAACCTGCATGCGCTGCGCGAGGTGGGCGTGCGCATCGCGCTGGACGACTTCGGCACCGGCTACTCGTCGCTGGCCTACCTGCGCCGCTTCCCCTTCGACACGCTGAAGATCGACCGCGCCTTCGTGCGCGAGCTGATGACGCGCCACGACGCGCGCGCCATCGTCAAGACCATCCTGGAGCTGGCGCGCACCCTGGGCATGAGCACCATCGCCGAAGGCGTGGAGGAGCCGGCGCAGCTGGCCGTGCTGCGCGAGGCCGGCTGCGGCTCGGTGCAGGGCTACCTGGCGGCGCGGCCGATGCCGCGTGGCGACTTCCTGCGGCTCTTGGCCAACTGGACGCCGTCGGGCACGGTGCAGATGGCGCTGGACGGCGAGGACGGGCGGCGGGTGGCCTGAACCCGGGCGGCCAGCGCCTTGTGCCGGGGGGCGGCGGTGGGCGTGTCGGCGCTGGCGCTGCCCGTCACTTCCGGCGAGCGGCCGGGTCGGCCCGGACCGGGCTGAATCCGCGTTCGCGCCGACCCG
>CBIHPZ010000506.1:0-3728 GCA_966211865.1 uncultured Aquabacterium sp. | reverse complement strand
CGTGCGCCTCAGATCGCCACCGGCCCGCCCCGCCGCGCCGCTTCCAGCACCACGTGGGTGGTGAAGCTGCGCACGTTGGTGTCGTGCAGCAGGCAGGCGTCGGTGAAGGCCTCGTAGGCGGCCAGGTCGGGCACCACGACCACCACCACGTAATCGACGTTGCCGGCGACGCCGTAGCACTGCTGCACCTCGGGCCGGGCCAGCAGCTTGTCGCGGAAGGCGTGGGTGGCGCGGGCGGATTCGTCGACGAGGTCGATGTGCACGATGGCCGTCAGCCCCAGGCCCAGCGCGCGGCAGTCGAGCTGCGCGGTCTCGGCAACGATGACGCCGGTCTCGCGCAGGCGCTTCAGCCGCCGCTGCACCGCCGCGGCCGACAGGCCCACCTGCGCGCCGATGTGCTCGGCGCTCTGGCGCGTGTCGGGCTGGTACAGGGCGAGGATGCGGCGGTCGAGCGGGTCCAGGGTCATCGGTGTCGGAAAGGGCGTGAAGCGGCGCCGCGTTTGCGCGGTGGCGAATGCGGCGCGGCCGCATCCGCGGGACCGGCTTTGCGGCCGGGCGACGCAGGCCCCGCCGCACACTGCGGCGCATGGCACCGATTATCGAGACACCCCCGCACCGCCTCTCCCTGCAGCGCATCGAACGCGCCGCGCGCGTCATCGACCCGCTGTTCCGCGACAGCCCGCAGTTCGAGTGCGAACCGCTGAGCCAGGCGCTGGGCGTGCGCGCGCTGCAGCTGAAGCTGGAGACCGCCAACCCGCTGCGTTCCTTCAAGGGCCGCGGCGCCGACTTCTTCATGCACGAGTGCGCCGCGGCGCTGGCCGGCCGCGCGCTGGTGTGCGCCACCGCCGGCAACTGGGGCCAGGCGATGGCCTGGGTGTGCCGCGCGCGGGGGCGGCCGCTGGTCATCTACTGCGCCACCACCGCCAACCCGCTGAAGGTGCAGCGCATGCGGGCGATGGGCGCCGAGGTGCGGCTCTTCAGCGAGGACTTCGACGCCGCCAAGGCCGAGGCCAAGCGCTTCTGCGCCGAGACGGGCGCCCTGTTCGTGGAGGACGGCCAGGACGCGGCCATCAGCGAAGGCGCCGGCAGCATCGGCGTGGAACTGCTGCGCCGCGGCGCGGGCTTCGACACCTTGCTGCTGCCGCTGGGCAACGGCGCGCTCGCCACCGGCGTCGGCCGCTGGGTGAAGGTGCATGCGCCGGCGGTGCGGGTGGTGGCCGTGGCCGCCGTGGGGGCGGATGCGATGGCCGCTTCCTGGCACGAAGGCCGCGTGATCGAGCGCGCCGCCGTGAACACCATCGCCGACGGCATTGCCGTGCGCGTGCCGGTGCCCGAGGCGGTGGCGGACATGAACGGCACGGTGGACGAGGTGCTGCTGGTGAGCGACGACGCCATCGAGCGCGCGATGCGCCTCACGTTCCAGCACGCCGGGCTGGTGGTGGAGCCGGCGGGCGTGGTGGGCATCGCTGCTCTTCTCGAACACCCGGCACTGCGCGCAGGCCGCGCCGCCACCGTGCTGTGCGGCAGCAACCTGACGGCCGAGCAGGTGGCGCGCTGGCTGCATTGAATCCAAAGGAGAGACGACCATGATCGACCACCTGTCCCTGGGCACCACGCGCTATGCCGATGCCGTGGCCTTCTACCTGCAGGCGCTGGCCCCGCTGGGCCTGCAGTTGCTGCGCGACACCGGCCAGGAAGCCGCCTTCGGCACGCCCGAGCGCTGGGGCTTCTTCCTGTACCCGGCGCCGGCGGGCGAGCGCGTCACCGCGCCCGGCGTGCACCTGGCCTTTGCCGCGCCAACGCGTGCGGCGGTGCAGGCGGCGCATGCCACCGCGCTGGCCGCCGGCGGCGCCGACATCTTCACGCCGCGCACGCGGCCCGACATCAACGACACTTACTTCGGCGCCATGTTCGGCGACCTGGACGGCCACCGGATCGAGGTGGTCACCCACGCGGCCTGACAGCCTGAGAGGCCTTCCGCCACGCCCGGTGGCCCCCGGTCAGGCGAAGCCGGAGGACGCAGCCCGAAGCCCCCAGAAGGCGCGCGGCGGCCGGATCGCCCTAGCATGCGCGGCATTCCACCTTGAATGCCGCGCCATGAAGATCGACTTCGTCTCCGACATCGCCTGCCCCTGGTGCGCCGTGGGCCTCAATTCCCTGGAACGCGCGCTGGAGAAGCTAGGCGATGAAGTGAGCGTCCAGCTGCACTTCCAGCCCTTCGAGCTGAACCCGCAGATGCCGGCCGAGGGCGAGGACACGGTGCAGCACCTGGCCCGCAAGTACGGCCTGTCGCCCGAACAGCTGGCGAAGAACCGCGAGGCCATCCGCGAGCGCGGTGCGTCGGTGGGCTTCACGTTCGGCGAGCGGCCGCGCATCTGGAACACCTTCGATGCGCACCGGCTGCTGCACTGGGCCGGGCTGGTGGGGGAAAAGCAGCAGCGGGCGCTGAAGCATGCGCTGCTGGGCGCCTACCACACGGAAGGCGACAACCCGGGCGACGCGGACGTGCTGCTGCGCGCAGCGAAGCAGGCCGGACTGGACGAGGCCGAGGCCCGCGACGTCATCAGTTCCGGCCGCTACGCCGGCGAGGTGCGCGCGGCCGAGCGCCACTGGCAGCAGCTGGGCATCTCGTCGGTGCCCTCGGTCATCGTCAACGACCGCCACCTGATCCAGGGCGGTCAGCCGCCCGAGGTGTTCGAACAGGCGCTGCGCCAGCTGGCGGCCGACACCGAGCCTGTGCGCTGAGCGCCACACCCGGGGTGCGCCCCGGTGGCAAAGCGCACCCGCCCTTGCCACCATCGCGCCGATGAGCCGACCCTTCGACCTGGTGCGCCGATGAGCCGCCGCTTCGACCTCGTGCTGTTCGGCGCCACCGGATTCACCGGGCGCCTCGTGGCGGAGGTGCTGATGCGCCGGGCCGCCGGCCTGCGCTGGGCGCTGGCCGGCCGCAACCTGCAGAAGCTGGCCGAGGTGGCCGAAGGCCTGGGTGCCGCCGACCGGCTGCCGCTGCTGCAGGCGGATGCGTCGAACGAGGACTCGCTCGCGAAGCTGGCGGCGCAGGCCAGCGTGGTGGTCACCACCGTCGGCCCCTACACCCGCCACGGCACGCCGCTGGTGGCGGCCTGCGCGGCGGCCGGTACCGACTACCTGGACCTCTGCGGCGAGCCGCTGTGGATGGCGCAGATGATCCGCGCCTTCGACGAGCCGGCCCGTGCCAGCGGAGCGCGCATCGTCTTCTCCGCCGGCTTCGATTCGGTGCCCTTCGACCTCGGCGTGGTGTTCCTGCAGCACCACGCGCTGCAGCGCTTCGGCGAGCCGCTGCAGCGGGTGCATGCCCGTGTCCGCACGATCAAGGGCGGCCTGTCCGGCGGCACCGCGGCCAGCGCGCTGGCCACCTTCGAGCAGACCGGCGCCGACCCCGCGCTGGCCCGCCGCATGGCCGACCCCTTCGCGCTGACGCCGGGCTTCCGCGGCCCGGCGCAACCCCATGGCGATTCAGCGCTCTTCGACGAGCTGGCCGATGCGTGGACCGGCCCGTTCCTGATGGCGCCCATCAACACCAAGAACGTGCACCGCACGAATGCGCTGCGCGGCCACCCGTGGGGACGCGACTTCCAGTACGACGAGCGGGTGATGACCGGCAGCGGCCCGCTGGGCCAGCGCCGCGCGAAGCTGCTGGCCGGCGCCGCGAAGGCGCAGGCGGTGCTGATGGGCTGGGGGCCGGTGCG
>CBIHPZ010000505.1:0-3735 GCA_966211865.1 uncultured Aquabacterium sp. | reverse complement strand
CGCCGCGGTGCTGCGGCTGAAGCCCAGCGCGCAGCTCACCACCACCGGCTGGCCGGCGGCCACGGCGCGTTCGATGGCGCCGGCGGCGCGGCGCAGCGCAGCGGGGCTGGCCGGCACCAGGTCGAGCCAGGGCAGGCAGTGGCCACGGGCTTGCGCGGGCACGTCCAGCTCGGCGCTCAGGCTCACCACGGTCGAGCGTGCAGCCATCGAATCGCGCGGCAGGCGGGCGAGGCCGCCCAGCGACACGCCGTCCACCACCTCGCGCAGCGGCGGCTGGCCGCGTGTCCACAAGCGCGCGTTGATGGCCGCGCCCAGGCGGTAGGGCGCCAGCAGCAGCCGCGCTTCCCAGGCCATGCGGCCCGTGGCGTCCATGCGGAAGCCGCGCGCGCCGAACAGCAGGTAGTTGGCGGCCACCAGCGCCAGCGACACGCTGCCCCACAGCAGCCACAGCCCCGTGCCGCCCCAAGTGAGCGACACCGCGGCCAGCACCAGCGCGCCGCCCGCATAGCGCGCTGCCAAGGCACGCCGACGCGCATCAGCCGTGAATGCGCAGGCCTGGCGCATGGACACGCGGCGCTCCAGCGGCCAGGCCCAGACGCACAGCGCGCCCAGCAGCGCACCGGTGGGGATGTCGATGAAGTGGTGCTGGTACGTGGTCAGCACCGACGCGCAGATGGCGAAGGTCCAGGCATGCAGCACGATGCGCGCGGCGCGGCCGCTGAGCAGGCGGCGGTAGAAATCCCACAGGATCAGCGCCAGCGCGATGTGCAGGGAAGGCGCCTGGTTGAACGGCTTGTCGAAGCCGCGCAGTGCCGCGAACAGCCAGCCGGCGGCACCGTCGGCCGGGGGCTGCCCGAAGCTGAACTGCAGCGGCCACGCGATGAAGCACGCCACCGCCAGCACCTGCGCGGTCAGCAGCCGCGCGGCGTGGCGGTCGAGTTCATGCCGCGTGCGCGCCAGCAGCAGCGACAGGCCATAGAAGGCGTTGATGCTCCAGTACGGAAAGATGGTCCAGTCCCAGAACGGGATGTGCTGCTCCCAGCCGAAGACGATGGACGGCACGTGGGCGCGCGCGGCTGCCAGGTGGTTGGCGACGCCGTAGCTGGCGTAGAAGAACGGCGCCAGCAGCGCCAGCCACAGCAGGCCGCGCCGCCAGGGCGCTCTAACGCTTGATGTGCGCGTCACAGCCGCCCCGCCGGTCCTCAAGCCGCCACCCGCTGCGCCAGCGACACGGTGAAGATGCCCCACTCGTCGATGCGCTGGGCCACCTTGCGGAAGCCCGCGCGCGCCACCAGCTGGTCCATCTCGCCCTGCGTGCGGCGGCGCATCACCCAGGCCTGCCCTTGGCGGTGGCTGGTCAGCGCGCGGGCGATCAGCTCCAGCTGCGGGTGCCAGGGCTGGCCGGTGTAGACCAGGTAGCCGCCGGGTGGAATGGCCTGGGCCAGGCCGTCCAGGCTGCGGCCCACCTGCTCGTTGTCGTCGAACAGCTCGTACAGGCCCGACACCACGCCCACCGTGGGCCGCGGGTCCACGGCGGCGACGCTCTCGCGTTCGAAGGCATCGGCCTGGTCGAAGCGGGCCACGTCCTGCAGGCCCTTGGCCTCGATCAGCTTGCGGCCGTCCAGCACGTTCTGGCGGCTGTAGTCGCGCAGCACGATGGCCTGCGGCTTCACCGGGCTGCCCTGCACCGCGTCCAGCACGTAGCGGCCGTGGCCGGCGGCGATGTCGGCCACGCGCACCGGCTGGCCGCTGCGCGCCACGCGCTGCATGGCCTCGCGCAGCAGTTCTTCCACATGCAGCTTGCGCTGGCGGATGCCGCGCCAGCCGATGGAGTCGAGGTAGGTGCGATCGACCAGCGTGCCGATCAGCGGCAGCCCCTGCGCCTGGTTGCGGTAGACGTAGTCCAGCGTGGCGCCGGAATCGAAGCCGGTGCGGTGGCCCAGCCGCACGCCGCGCGACAACAGGCCGCCCAGCTTCAGCGCGCCGCGGGTCAGCGCCCAGTACAGCCCACGCGGTGACAACAGCGGCAGCGGCCGGGCCAGTTCACGCGCTTCGTCGGCGGTGGGGCCGGCGCGGTGGGCCTGGGTCAGGTCCACCACCGCGGGCGCGCTGTCGGCGAAGCGGTCGAGCACGAAGTCGCGGATCTGGCGCACGGCGCCGGCGCGGTCGCGCTCGCCCAGGGTGTCGTGGAAGAAGCCGGGCAGCACGGTGCGGGTCTTGATGCGGCTGCCCAGGCGCTCGAAGAAGCGGTCCTGCGGCTGGCGGTGCACCACCCAGTCGCTGCCCGAGATCAAGAGCTGCACCGGCTGCGTGATGGCCTGCGCGTCGGCCACCACGCGCTCGGCCGCTTCGTACAGGCCCAGCAGAACGCCCACGGCGATGGGGCGGGAGATGAGCGGGTCGTTTCGATAACTCTCGATGCGAGCGGCATCGTGCGTCAGGAACTGCGGCTTGACGTAGCTGTTGACGACGAAGTGGCCGCGCAGCTTGTGCATCAGCGCCAGGCCGGGCCGGGCGAAGGGCACGTACAGCTTCACCTTGAAGGCGGGCGAGGCCAGCGTGAGGCCGCGCACCACCGGCGCATAGTCGTGCGCCCAGGCGGCCACCAGCACCGCGCCCACGCTCTGCGCGATGACGTGCATGTCGTGGCTGGCCACGCCGTGCGTGGCGGTGATGTGGTCGACGAAGGTCTGCACGTCGCGCACCGAGGTGGCGAAGCTGGGGCTGTAGCCGCGTTCGCCCGGCGAGCGGCCATGGCCACGGGCATCCCAGGCGTAGATGTCGAAGGCGGGCAGGTCCAGCTCGTCCACCAGGTGCGCCATGCGGCCGGAGTGCTCGTGGCCGCGGTGGAACATGAGCACCGCGCCGCGGCGCGCGGCCGCGGTGGCGGGCCAGCGGCGGTAGAACAGCTGCACGCCGTCGTGCGTCGTGAAATGCCCTTCCTCGACGGGGCGGGTTGACAGGGCGGTGACGGTGGTCATGGGATCAACCCTCCAAGGGCGATGTGAGTTAGGCCTTCAAGGCAGCGCGCACGCGCCGCACCACGGTCCAGGCGGTGAGCAAGGCCAGCAGCGGCATCAGCCACGCGGCCGCGGGTGGCAGCGGCGCGAACGAAGCCAGCAACGCGATGGCGCCGACCGCGGCGGCGCGGTCGCTCTTGCCCATCGGCCCGTCGTAGCGGCGGGTGGCGCCCACCGTGGGGCCCAGCGCGCCGGCGAATTCAGACAGGCCGGCCAGCACGATGAAGGCGCCCACCCACACCGGCGCAAACGGCGACAGCAGCGCCAGCGGCAGGTACAGCGCGGCATCGGCCACCACGTCGGTCAGCTCGTTCAGCAGGGCGCCCAGGCGGCTTTGCTGGCCGAATTCGCGCGCCAGCATGCCGTCGGCGGCGTTGAAGGCCATGCGCAGCGCCATCCACGCGGGAATGAGCCACAGCAGCGCGCGCGGCGTGCCGGCGGCGTACAGGCCCACGCCCAGCGCAACGGACACCGCGCACGCGCCCAGGGTCACCTGGTTGGCCGTGATGCCTGCGGCATGCAGGCGGCCGACGGCGGGGCGCAGCAGGGCCTGGAAGCGGGGCTTGAGCAGGTAGATCGACATCGGGGTTCTTTCACGTGCGGCGCGGATCCTGGGGCGCGGGAGTTTCACCGTTGCATCAGGCGTGGCGGCGCGGATGTTTCGAATGTCTACGCCGGATTGCGGAGCCGGCATGGGGCGGCATGGTGGTGGCTT
>CBIHPZ010000504.1:0-3746 GCA_966211865.1 uncultured Aquabacterium sp. | reverse complement strand
GCGGGCTTGCTCCGCCAACCGCGCCTCTTCGGCAAGCCGGGCTTCCTCGGCACGGCGCGCCTCTTCGGCCCGCCGGGCCAATTCCGCACGCCGCGCGACGTCCGCGGTCTCGAAGCCCGCGTCCGGCAGGTTCAGGTCGAAGCGCTGCAGGGGCGATTCCGGCAGCGCCGAGCGGTAGGCCGGTGGGCGATCGGCCGGTCGGCTGAGGCGGTCGAACAGGTGGGGCGCGACGTTGGTGGCGCTGGGGTCCTCGCGCGGGGGCTCCGGCTCGGCAGCCCGGCCGGGTTCCCGCGCCGGTGGGTCGGCCAAGGCCTTGAAGGACAGGCCGTCGTCCCCGGGCACCGATGCGGAGGACGATCCCGTGCCGCTGTCCGATCCGTCGGTCGCCAGCGCGCGCAGCCGGCGCAGCTTGCGGCGGGCCAGGCTTTCGTAGCTGCCGTGGCGGAAGCGGATCAGGAATTCCTCGAAGTCGGCCGGATCGTCCGACTCGCGGATCTCGCGCCAGTACTCCAGCTCCATCTCATGCAGCAGCGCGGCCTGCGCCGGCGTCCGGCCCACCGGACCGCTGGCCGTGCGCGGCGATGACGCGGCGGCCTCCAAATCGCGCGGGGGCGGATTGCCGATCTCCGTCCACTCGGCCTGCGCCGGCGGCGATCCTTGCGCCGCCTTGGCGGCCAGGCGCAGCGCCAGCGCGAAGTCCGCCGCGGTCGCAAAGCGGTCCTCGCGGTTCTTGGCCAGCGCACGGCCGATCACTTCGTCGAACTGCGGCGGCAGGCTGGGATCGATCTGGCTCAGAAGCACCGGCGCCTGCGCGGTGATCTTCTGCATGATCTCGAAATCGTTGGTGCCGTCGAACGGCTGCTGGCCGCTCAACATCTGGTATAGCAACACGCCCGCCGAATACAGGTCGGTGCGCGAATCGACCTTCTCGCCGCGGATCTGCTCGGGCGACATGTAGCGCAGCGTGCCCACCATCGCGCCCTGGGTGCGGGTCACGTCGCCCAGGTCGGCCATGCGCGCGACGCCGAAGTCGCCCAGCTTGAGCCGGCCCGAGGGCTCGATGAGGATGTTGCCCGGCTTGACGTCGCGGTGGACCACGCCCTGCTCGTGCGCATGGTTCAAGGCCGAGAGCAGCTGGCGCATGATGCCCAGCGCCCGTTCCAGCGGAAAACGCGCGTTGTCGCGCATCAGCTGGCGCAGCTCTTCGCCGCGCACGAACTCCATCACCAGGTAGGCCAGGCCTTCGTCGCGCCCGGTGTCGAAGATGGAGATGATGTTGGGGTGCAGCAGCCGGCCGGCCGCGCGCGTTTCCATGTAGAAGCGCGCTTCCAGGTCCTGCGCCATCTCGTCGCTGAGATGGTCGACCCGGATGGTCTTGATGGCGACGCGCCGCTTCAGCGCGGGGTCGAATGCATCGAAGACCTGCCCCATGGCCCCCTTGGCATGGACGGCCACGATGTCATAGCGTCCAAGTTTCTTGAGAGGCACGGCGGGAAGAAGGTCGGGTGTGACCGGCGAGCGGCGGCCGATTCTAGGCGGGCCTCTGTCGAACAGCCATGCCGCTCACCCGACTCGCGGGTGCCGCGCACCGTCTGAGCCAGGGGCCGTGGTGCCGGCTAGAAGCTGCCGGCCAGTCCCAAGGTCCACCCCTGGGTTGAACTTTGCAGGCGATGGGCAGGGCCGAGGGTCGTCGACGGTGGCGTCGTCAGCGTGACCAGGGTGTCCCGCGTGGCGGGGAAGTTCAGGTTCTGGTAACGGTAGCCGGCGGTCAGCGACAGGTTCGCCGGGGCGCCCGGGATGCGGTAACCCACCCCCGCTTCCGCGACGGTATAGCGCACGAAGTAGCGCTCGCCGCTCGAGAAACTGCTGTGGCCGGCGCCATAGGCGGCGCTGCCGTAGGCATTCCAGTTCTCGCCCATCCGGTAGCGGCCGGACAGTCCCAGGCCACCGCCACGCAGCTTCTGGCTGCTGCGGAACACCTGCGGGGCTGCGCTCCCGGCGACGGTGGGAATGTCGCTCTTGCCGGCCTTGTAGAGCACCACCGCCGAGATGTTCGGCGTGACCGCATAGCCCAGGTTCACGTCGTATTCGGAGCGCGACGGCTTGCTGTCCAGGCGGGCGTCCGAGAACTCGGTCGACCAGCCGATGGTGGTGGACAGCGTCCAGCGGTCGAGGCTGACACCCAGGCTGGTGAGGGGCACGGCGCGACGGTCCCGGACGTGCCCCGTGGACGAGCGCAGCACGGGCACCGGCTGGCTGGCGCTGGGCGCCTCGATGCGCGACTCGACGGCGCCCATGTTCCAGTCGGCGAACCAGACGCGCTGCGAGATGAAAAACTGCGCTTGATTGGCGGAGCTTTCCGTCTGCGCCGCGGCGCACAGCGGCAGCAGCGTCGACAGGGCGGCAACGACCGCCATTGCATTTGGTTTCAAGGTTCCTCCTGAATGGATTCGATGGTCTGGTGACCTGGCCCCGCGACGGGCAGCCCTCTCACGGGGCCCGAAGCCTACCGCGGCCGGGGGCATGGATGGCCCCTCAAGGTAGGGATACCGCCGGGACGGCCACGCGACCGGCAACAACACGCCAAGGACGCGGACCATGCGATCCGTGGCGACCGGTGGCCACGGCGGCCGCGAGCCGCCGCAACGCCGACGTGTGGCCCGGGGCCGTTCAGCGCAGCGTGCTCTCCCCAGGGGCGTTTCCGCACGGCAGCGTGCGCTCCGGCACCCAGCGCAACGTGAGGATGCTGCTGGCGTCCAGGCCGAACGCGCGGTGGTGCCACTGCGGCCCCCAGGCGACGAAATCGCCGCGCCGGCGCATCACGCGGGTCAAGGTCCTTCCGGGCGGAAAGCCGGCCTCGCGCGAGAAGTCGAGCCGGAACGCGCCCTGCTCGCTCACCAGGACCGAGACGCTGCGCCCTTCGCTGAGGGGCTTGGCCTCGCCCCGGGGATGACCGGCCGGGTGGTCGTACCACTTCGCCGAGACGCCCCGGGCCGCCAGCCCGGCCGGCATGTGGCGCAGGTTGGCAGCGCCGTCGCGCGTCCAGTCGCTGAAGCCGATCCACCAGCCGGTGCCCTGCGTGTCCAGCGCACCGGCGTTGCCGATCTCGAGGCCGAAGGCGGCGGCATCGGCCTCGGCGACCTGGCCCGGCGCCGGCAGTGGATCGCCTGCACCATGGCCGCGTCTTTCGCGGTCCAGCAGTTCGAAGCGCCGCAGCACCTGGAAGGCACCGCCGCGCAGCGCCCCCACCGTGAGGGCCGGCAAGCTGCCCGCCACGTCGACGCCGCGTTCATTCAGCGCATCGCACCAGGCCTTCGCCTGTCGGACATCCGTGCACGCGCCGATGGTGACGTGCGGCGTGTACGGCTGCTGCAATCGCAGGCCGGCGGCCAGCGGGCCGCGGTACAGCCGGTCGTGCAACAGGCTGATGGCCGCATGGCCCTCGTCGGGCACCAGGTAGACGAAGGCGCGCTCGGCACGCTCGTCGGTTCCGAGCGTGGCGCAGCGGCAGTGGAAGCGGATGGGCGCCGAAGCCTGCGCGATGGATTCGACATGGCGCAGGTAGGCGGCCTCGTCGACGTCCGCCGCCCCGAACACCAGCGTGAAGTGCGGGGGCACCAGCGTGGCCTGGGGGTCGTGCGCGCGGCGGAACTCGTCGATGAAGCGGCGCTGCGGATCCGGAATGTCGAGGCAGGCGATGGTGAAGAGGGGGTCGGCCATGCGGCGCATCGTGCCATGGCCGGCTC
>CBIHPZ010000503.1:0-3760 GCA_966211865.1 uncultured Aquabacterium sp. | reverse complement strand
GCTGCTGGCGCGCCAGGGCGTGCAGCTGGCGGCCAGCCGCGTCGTCACCGATGGCACGGGCCAGGTGCTGGCCTTTGCGCTGGTGGCACCGCTGAAGGAACGGGCGGGCCGCTCCCGGGCTTCCATGTCCCCCGCCGGCGGCGGACTCGGCTCACCGGATCCCGGGGGCCTGGTCCGGCACCGCACGCGGCTGGCGACGATGGGGGCGCGGCCCGATGCGCGCGGCGCGGGCCATGCGCCGCGCCTGCTGGACACGGTCATCGGCGAAGCCCGGGCGCGCGGCGACCGCACGATCGAGCTGGAGGTGTTCGCCCGCAACGCCCGCGCCCTGGCGCTGTACCGCTCGCGCGGCTTCGAGCCGGTGGCCGAACTGCACGGCTACACCCGCCGGCCGGGCGAGCCGGCCGCGGCGGCGACCGACCGCATCGACGAAGGCGGCCAGGCCGACGCGGTGGCCTGGCTGGAGGGCTGCGGCGTCGAGGGCCTGCCGTTCCAGATCGGCGCGCAGTCCATTGCCGCGGTGGCCACGCCGGTGAAGGCCTGGCGCTGCGCCGGCGCGCAGATGGTGTTCAGCGACGCCGACCCGACCCGCATCGCCGTCCTGAGCCTGGTGGATGCCGACGCGCGCCAGCACGGCAGCCGCCAGCTGGCGCGCGTGCTGGCAGCGCATTACCCCCAGGCCGTGCTGCGCATGCCGCAGCTGCTGCGCCTGGACCGCGGCGGCGACGCGCTGGCGGCCGAGGGCTGGACCCGCGAGCCGCTGCACCAGCTGCTGCTGCGCCGCCCGCTGCACCGGGGCGATGGCGGACAATCCGGCGCTTGAGCCCGTGCGGCGCCCCGGTGGCGCTGCTTCCGCCGGGCACCGTTTGGAAACCCCCGATGAACAGCGCCGACATCCCCGCGTACATGGCCCATGTGGGCGTGGCCGCCCGCGCCGCCGCCACCCGCATGGCCGCGGCCAGCTCCGCCGAGAAGAACACCGCCTTGCGCGCCCTGGCACGCCTGCTGCGCGATGAAGCCAGCGCGCTGGCCGATGCCAACGCGAAAGACTTGAAGGCCGCCCGTGCCGCCGGCCTCGCCGAGCCGATGGTCGACCGCCTGAAGCTCACGCCCGCCGTCATCGCCACCGTGGCCGAAGGCTGCGAGCAGATCGCCGCCATGCCGGACCCCATCGGCGAGATCACCGGCGTCAAGCGCCGGCCCTCGGGCATCAGCGTGGGCCAGATGCGGGTGCCGCTGGGTGTCTTCGGCATGATCTACGAGAGCCGCCCCAACGTGACCATCGAGGCCGCGTCGCTGGCCATCAAGAGCGGCAACGCCTGCATCCTGCGCGGCGGCTCCGAGGCGCTGCAGAGCAACCTGGCGCTGTGGCAGTGCGTGCAGCGCGCGCTGACCGAAGCCGGCCTGCCGCCCGAGGCCGTGCAGTTGGTGGAAACCACCGACCGCGCCGCCGTCGGCCGCCTGATCGCGATGCCCGAGTACGTGGACGTCATCATCCCGCGCGGCGGCAAGGGCCTGATCGAGCGCATCTCGGCCGAGGCCCGCGTGCCGGTCATCAAGCACCTCGACGGCAACTGCCACGTCTACGTCGATGCCGAGGTCGACCTGGAACAGGCCGTGGCGGTGACCGACAACGCCAAGACGCAGAAGTACAGCCCCTGCAATGCGGCCGAATCGCTGCTGGTGCATCAGGCGCAGGCAGCCGCCTTCCTGCCCCGCATCGGCGCGGTGTTCGCGGCCAAGGGCGTGGAGATGCGCGCCTGCCCCGCGAGCAAGGCCATCCTCGCCGCCGTGCCCGGCGCCCAGGTGGTTGACGCCACCGAGGAAGACTGGGCCACGGAATACCTCGCACCCATCATCAGCGTGAAGCTGGTGGCCGACCTGGACGAGGCCATCGCCCACATCAACCGCTTCGGCTCGCACCACACCGACGCGATCCTCACCACCAACCACCCGAACGCGATGCGCTTCCTGCGCGAGGTCGATTCGTCCAGCGTGATGGTCAACGCCAGCACCCGCTTCGCCGATGGCTTCGAGTACGGCCTGGGTGCGGAAATCGGCATCAGCACGGACAAGTTCCACGCCCGCGGCCCGGTCGGCCTGGAAGGCCTGACCTCCATGAAGTGGGTGGTGCTGGGGCAGGGCGAGCGGCGTGGCTGAGGTGGCTGGCTCCGCATCTGGTGACGCTGCGGGCGGTGGCGTTGGCGCCCAGCGGCTCGATGGCCGCACCGCCATCGTGCTGTTCTCCGGCGGCCAGGATTCCACGGCCTGCCTCGCCTGGGCGCTGGACCGCTACGCGCGCGTCGAGACCGTCGGCTTCGACTATGGCCAGCGCCACCGCATCGAGCTGACCTGCCGTCGCCGCGTGCGCGCCGAGCTGGCCGCGTCTTTTCCGCGTTGGGCGCAGCGCCTGGGGCAGGACCATTTGCTGGACCTGAACCTCCTGGGCCAGATCTCCGACACCGCGCTGACCGACGAGCGCGCCATCGAACTGCAGGCCAACGGGCTGCCGAACACCTTCGTGCCGGGCCGCAACCTGCTGTTCCTCACCTTTGCCGCGGCGCTGGCCTACCGGCGCGGCGCGTCGGTGCTGGTGGGCGGCATGTGCGAGACGGACTACTCCGGCTACCCCGATTGCCGCGACAACACGCTGAAGGCGACGCAGGTCGCGCTGTCGCTGGGCCTGGCGGTGCCGATGACCATCGAGACGCCGCTGATGTGGCTGGACAAGGCCGACACCTGGGCGCTGACCGAAGCGCTGGGCGGCCCGGCGCTGACCGACCTGGTGGTGGCGCACACCCACACCTGCTACCTGGGCGTGCGCGGCCAGCGCCACGACTGGGGCCACGGCTGTGGCGAATGCCCGGCCTGCCACCTGCGCGCCGCCGGCTACGCCGCCTGGCGCCAGCGTTCATAACCTTCAAAAGGCATGGGCATGGGCGCGATCCCCTGGTGGGCCTGGGTGCTGCTGGCGGTGCTCTTCTTCTGGATGCTGGGCGCGCACAACCGCGTCGTGGCGCTGCGCACCGCCATCGTCACCGCCTGGGGCCAGGTGGAGACCACCCTGCAGGACCGGCTGCAGGCCCTGGCCACGCTGCGCGCTGCGGTGGACCCCCGGCTGCCGAACGAGCAGGCGGCGCTGGACGCCGTGTCCAACGCGCAGGCCCTGCTGCTGCAGGCGGGCAATGCGCTGGGCAGCCGCCCCACCGATCCCGCCGGTGCTGAAAGCCTGGCGCGGGCCGAGGCGGCGCTGGCGCCGGCGCTGGTGCGCCTGTCCTCGCTGATCGAGCAGCATGCCGACTGGCGCGACGAGCCCGACGTGGCTGGCCCGCTGGCCACGCTGCGCGAGCTGGCGCCGCGCTGGCAGTTCGTGCGCCAGATGTACAACGACGCCGCCACCGCCTACAACGCCGCGATCCGCCAGTTCCCCACGCGGCTCCTGACCCGCGTCTTCCGCTTCACGCCGGCCGGGTCTTTCTGACGGCGGCCGAGGGACCTGCGGCCGGCCGCCTGCCGACGGTCGCGGCCCGCGGGGACTTGAGCGACACTCGCCGCCCACCCCGCGTGAAGCAAGGAGTGTGTCGGATGCGATCCCTTCTTCGAACCATCCCGGCCGCGGTGCCGGTCGCTGTCTTGGCCGCGGCCCTGGCCGCCTTCGGTGCGCCGGCGCGGGCCGCCGATGACGTCGCCAGCCTGCGCAGCGCCGCACTGGCCGCCACCTGCGCCAACTGCCATGGCACCGCCGGCAACGCGGTCGAGC
>CBIHPZ010000502.1:0-3760 GCA_966211865.1 uncultured Aquabacterium sp. | reverse complement strand
GGCCGCGTGGGCCGCAGCCACCACCAGGCCTACGCCTACCTGCTGGTGCCCGACACCGAGACGCTGACCAAGCAGGCCGCGCAGCGCCTGGAGGCGATCCAGAGCATGGAAGAGCTGGGCTCGGGCTTCTACCTGGCGATGCACGACCTGGAGATCCGCGGCGCCGGCGAGGTGCTGGGCGAACACCAGAGCGGCAACATGCAGGAGGTCGGCTTCCAGCTCTACAACGACATGCTCAGCGAAGCCGTGCGCGCGCTGAAGGCCGGCCGCGAGCCGGACCTCTTGTCGCCCACCGGCGTCTTCGGCGGCTCGACCGAGATCAACCTGCACGCCCCTGCCCTGCTGCCCGACAGCTACTGCGGCGACGTGCACACCCGCCTGAACCTGTACAAGCGCCTGGCCACCGCCGACCGCGCCGAGCAGCTGGAGCTGATGCTGGAAGAAATCACCGACCGCTTCGGCAAGCTGCCCGCGCAGGGCCAGACCCTGTTCGACACGCACCGTTTGCGCGTCATGGCCAAGCCCTATGGCGTGGTGAAGATCGATGCCAACCCCAAGCTGATGAGCATCACCTTCAAGCCCAACCCGCCGATCGACGCGATGCGCATCATTGAACTGGTGCAGAAGCACCGCCACATCAAGCTGGCCGGCAACGACAAGCTGCGCATCGAGCGCGAGGTGCCCGATCCGAAGGACCGTGCGCAGTTCATCCGCGACGTGCTGCGCGGCCTGGGTAGCCCCAAGGCGCCGGCCTGAGCACCACCGATTCCATACAGGGAGATTCCATGGAAGACACGTACAACCAGTCCGCGCAGCCCGCGGCACCGGTGCCGGCCCCGGTTCCCGCGGCGCCGCCGGTGAAGAAGCGCGGCTTCTTCCGCCGCTTCTTCGGCGGCCTGTGGTGGATGGTGGACGGCACGCGCCGCCTGGTGCTGAACCTGATCTTCCTGCTCATCGTCGGCCTGATCCTCGTCAGCTGGCTGCGCAGCGGCCCGCCGCCGCTGCAGGACAAGACCGTGCTGGTGCTGAACCTCACCGGCCCGCTGGTGGACCAGCGCTCCGGCAGCGCGCGTGACCATGTGCTGAAACAGGCCCGCGGCGAGCCGGACAACCAGGTGCAGTTGCGCGATGTGCGGCGTGCGCTGGAACTGGCGGCCAAGGACCCGAAGATCAGCTCGGTGCTGCTGGTGCTGGACGAGTTCAACGGTGGCGGGCTGCCCAACCTGCGCGAGGTGGCGCAGGCGCTGCAGCGCTTCAAGCAGCAAAGCGGCGGCAAGAAGGTGGTGGCCTGGGGCGCGGGCTACGACCAGAAGCAGTATTTCCTGGCCGCCCATGCGGACGAGCTGCTGCTGCACCCCATGGGCGTTGTCTACCTGCAGGGCTACGGCAGCCTGCGCAACTACTACCGCGAAGCGTTCGACCGCGTGGGCGTCAGCGCCAACGTGATCCGCGTGGGCAAGTACAAGAACTTCGGCGAACCGTACTTCGCGAACGAACCGTCGAAGGAAACCCTGGAGTCCGACGCGCAGATGTACGGCGGCCTGTGGGCCGACTACACGAAGACGGTGGAGACGGCGCGCAAGCTGCCGGAGGGCAGCATCACCCGCGGCATCGAGCAGTTGCCGGAGACCCTGCCCGCCGCCGGGGGCGACGTCGCCAAGCTGGCGTTGGAGCAGAAGCTGGTCGACGCGCTGAAGACCCGCGACGAGCTGCGCGCCATGCTGATCGAGCGCGGCGCCAAGGACGCCGAGGGCGGCACCTTCCGCCAGATCCCGTTCCAGGCTTACCTGGCGCGCCACCCGCAGCTGCCGCCCACCGAGGCGGTGGGCGTGATCGTGGCCGAAGGCGAGATCAGCGACGGCGAAGCGCCCCCCGGGGCCATCGGCGGCCGCTCTACCGCCGAATTGGTGCGGCAGGCGCGCGAGGACAAGCGCATCAAGGCCATCGTGCTGCGCGTGCGCTCGCCCGGCGGCAGCGCCTTTGGGTCCGAGCTGATCCGGCGCGAGCTGGAACTGACCCGCGCCGCCGGCAAGCCGGTGATCGTGTCAATGGGTGATGTGGCGGCCTCGGGCGGCTACTGGATCTCGATGTCGGCCGACGAGGTCATCGCCGACCCCGCCACGCTCACCGGCAGCATCGGCGTCTTCGCGATGCTGCCCACCGCCGACGGGCTGCTGGCCAAGCTCTCGGTGCGGCCGGCGGGCTATGGCACCACCTGGCTCACCAACGCCTACGACCCGCGCCGGCCGATCGACCCGAAGTTCGCGGCGCTGGTGCAGAGCAGCGTCGGCCACATCTACGCCGACTTCACCGCCCGCGCCGCGCAGGCCCGCAAGGTGACGCCGGAGCAGCTGGACGCCGTGGCGCAAGGCCGCGTGTGGACCGGCGCGCAAGCCAAGGAGCGCGGCCTGGTCGACCGCCTGGGCAGCTTCGGCGACGCGCTGGACGCCGCCGCGCAGCGCGCCAAGCTGCCCAAGGAGTACCGCACCGTCTACGTCGAACGCGAAGCCGGCCGCCTGGCCCAGCTGATGAGCATGTTCGGCGGCGCCGCCGTCGAGGCCGTCCAGCCTGCGATCACCGAAGCGGTGAAGGAAGCCGCCGGCCCGCTGGCCTCCCTACCGCCTGAAGTACGCGGCCTGACCCAGGAGCTGGCCTGGCTGAACGACCTGGCGCAGCAGCGCCGGCCGTTCTCCGCCGTCGTCCACTGCTTCTGCACCGCCCCATGAGCCGCTGCCCGGCCGTTCCGAAGGCGGCTCGCGCCGCAATGCGAAGCATGGAGGCTTCGAAATGACCGCTGTTCCCTTCGCGCCCGGGCTCTTCGTCCGCGGCGTCACGCCGCCCTTGAAGCTGACGGACTTCCGGCTGGTGGCGTTCGACATGGATTCGACGCTGATCAACATCGAGTGCGTCGACGAGATCGCCGCCGCCGCCGGCCGCAAGGCCGAGGTGGCCGCCATCACCGAGGCCGCGATGCGCGGCGAGATCGCCGACTACAAGGACAGCCTGCGCCGCCGCGTGGCGCTGCTCAAGGGCGTGCCCGAATCCGCGCTGGAAGCGGTCTACACGCAGAAGCTGCAGTTGAACCCCGGCGTCGAGACCTTCGTGCGCGCGCTGCAGTCCGCGGGCCTGAAGACGCTGCTGGTCTCCGGTGGCTTCACCTACTTCAGCGAACGCGTGCGACACCGGCTGGGCCTGGACTTCGCGCGCGCCAACCTGCTGGAGGTGGAAGACGGCGCCCTCACCGGCCGCATGCTGGACCGCCCCTGGGGCGACATCTGCGACGGCGCCGAGAAGCGCCGCGTGCTGCTGGAGGTGTGCGAGCTGATGGGCATCGAGCCCAGCCGCGCCATCGCGGTGGGCGACGGCGCGAACGACCTGCCGATGATGTCCGTGGCCGGTCTTTCCATCTGTTATCACGGCAAGCCCGCGGTGCGCGAGCAGGCCATGATCTCCATCGAAGACGGCGGCATGGACCGCGCGCTGGCGCTGTTCGGCTGAAGCAGCTGACGCCCGCCCCGATCCGTCCCGGTCCGTCCCGGGCGGCCGACCCGCCCTATTCGCCCAGGTTGAAGACCAGCTGCACCACGTGTTCGCGTTCAGCGGGCACGGGGTCGTAGCGCCACTGGCGCACCGCCTCCAGCACGACGGGGTCGAGCGCACGGGCGGTCGTGGCGCGGATGCCGACGTCGCTGACGCTGCCGTCAGGCCGCACCTTGAAGGCCACGGTCACCTCGCTGCTCGGCTTCAGCCGGCCGCGCAG
>CBIHPZ010000501.1:0-3768 GCA_966211865.1 uncultured Aquabacterium sp. | reverse complement strand
TCGCTGGACAGCGGCATCTTGCTGCCGTTCCAGGTGATCACCTTGCCGCGCTTGCCGCTGGCCTTGGTGACGTAGGCGCTCATGTCCTGGGTGCGCACGTATTCGAGCAGCCGGCCGGCGAAGATGAACTGGTCGCCCTTCTTCAAGCGCGCGATGAAGCCTTCTTCCACCGTGCCGAGCGTGCCGCCGGAATGCAGCCACTTCACCAGCATCGCCGAGTCGGCCACGATGGTGCCGATCTGCAGCCGGTGGCGCAGCGCGATGCCGCGGTCCTCGACGCGGTAGACGCCGTCGCGGGCCACCACGCGGTGGTATTCCGGGTAGGCGCCGAGCGAATCGCCGCCGCGCACGACGAAGTCCAGGGCCCACTGGAAGTCCGCGCGTGATAACGCCTGAAAGCTGTGGCAGGTGCGCACCTCGTCGAACAGGGCATCGGGCGTGAAGCCGCCGCCCAGCGCCACGGTGACCAGGTGCTGCACCAGCACGTCCAGCGGGTTGTCGGGCGCGTGGCGCTGCTCGATGCGGCGGGCGGCGACGGCGCGGCGGGCCGCCACCGCTTCCACCAGCTCCAGCGTGTTGGTGGGCACCAGCGTGACGCGGCTGGGCCGCCCGGGCTGGTGGCCGGATCGGCCGGCGCGCTGCAGCAGCCGCGCCACGCCCTTGGCCGAGCCGATCTGCAGCACCCGCTCCACCGGCACGAAGTCGACGCCCAGGTCCAGCGACGAGGTGGCCACCACCGCGCGCAGGCTGCCCGCCTTGAGTCCCGCCTCCACCCATTCGCGCACGCTGCGCTCCAGCGAGCCGTGGTGCAGCGCGATCTGCCCGGCCCATTCGGGGCGCGCTTCCAGCAGCAGCTGGTACCAGGCCTCGGCCTGCGAGCGCACGTTGGTGAAGACCAGGGTGGTGCCGCTGCCGTCGATCTGCTCGGCCACCGGCAGCACCATCTGCTGGCCCAGGTGGCCGCCCCAGGAGAAGCGGCCGGGTTCATGCGGCAGCAGGGTGTCGACCACCAGCGTCTTGGGCGTCATGCCCTGCACCAGCAGCGGCGGCGGGTGGCGTGGCACGGGGCCCAGCAGCGCGTGCATCGCGCCTTCCAGGTTGCCCAGGGTGGCCGACAGGCCCCACACCAGCAGCCGGGGGTTCCAGCGCTGCAGCCGCGCCAGCGCCAGCTGCACCTGCACGCCGCGCTTGTTGCCGACCATCTCGTGCCACTCGTCCACCACCACCACCTGCACGTGGCGCAGGCGCTCGGCCGCGTCGGCGCGGGTCAGCAGCAGCGTCAGCGATTCGGGCGTGGTCACCAGCGCGCTCGGCAGCTTGCGGTCCTGCCGCGCGCGCTCGGCGCTCTCGGTGTCGCCGCTGCGCAGGCCGTGGGTCCACGGCGGCGCCAGCTCGGGCAGCGGCAGCGCCAGGGCGCGCTGGGTGTCGGCCGCCAGCGCGCGCATCGGCGTCAGCCACAGCACCGACAGCGGCGGCGCGCCGCGGCCTTGCATCGCCACACCGCGCGCGGCGCAGGCGCTCAACGCGCCCAGCCACACCGCATAGGTCTTGCCGGCGCCGGTGGTGGCGTGCAGCAGGCCGCTGCGGCCCTCGGCCATCGCCTGCCAGACCTCGCGCTGGAACGGGAAAGGCGTCCAGCCGCGGCGGGCGAACCAGTCGGCAGCAGCGCCATCGAATGCCATCGGGCCATTATTGAAGGGTGGCCTGCACCCCCACGCCGCTGAAGGAGATCGGCGGATCGGGCCCGGTCAGCGCCTCTGCCAGAATGCGCCGGCCGCGCGGTGCACCGCCTGCGCGGCACACGACCGGTCGCTTGCACACAAAGTGAGCGGCATCCCTGCAGTACCCACGGGAGCCGGCCTTGCCGAACCATCTTGAACCACCGCCGCCGGCCGCCGGCGGCTACGCCGATTGGCGCGCGCGCAGCCTGCGCGCCGTCTGGCATCCGTGCACGCAGATGAAGCTGCACGACCACGGGCAGCCGCTGGTGCCCATCGCGCGCGCCGAAGGCGTCTGGCTCTTCGACCACGACGGCCGCCGCATCCTCGATGGCGTCAGCTCGTGGTGGGTCAACCTGTTCGGCCACGGCCACCCGGCGCTGAAGGCGGCGCTGCACGACCAGATCGAGCGCCTGGACCACGTGATGCTCGCCGGCTTCACGCACGAGCCGGTGGTGGAGCTGTCGGAACGCCTGGGCGCGCTCACCGGGCTGGGCCATGCCTTCTACGGCAGCGACGGTGCCAGCGCCACCGAAATAGCACTCAAGATGAGCGCCCATTTCTGGCGCAACAGCGGCCGGCCGCGCAAGTGCCGCTTCGTCGGCCTGGCCGGCGGCTACCACGGCGAGACCGTGGGCGCCCTGGCGGTGACCGACATGCCGCTGTTCCGCGAGGCCTATGCGCCGCTGGTGCGCCTGGCCGCCACCGTGCCCAGCCCCGATGCGCGCGGCGCGGCGCCCGGTGAAACCGCAGCCGACGTGGCCCGCCGCGCCGGCGATGCGCTGGAGGCCTGGCTGGCCGCGCACCATGAAGACACCGCCGCGCTGATCCTGGAGCCGCTGATCCAGTGCGCCGCCGGCATGGCGGTGCACGACGCGGCCTATCTGCGCCGCGCCCGCCTGCTGTGCGACCGCTACAACGTGCACCTGGTGGCCGACGAGATCGCGGTGGGATTCGGCCGCACCGGCACGTTGTTCGCGCACCAGCAGGCGGGCATCCGGCCCGATTTCCTGTGCCTGTCCAAGGGGCTCACCGGCGGCACGCTGCCGCTGTCGGCCGTGCTGACGACCGATGCGGTGTACGCCGCGTTCTACGACGACGCGGTGGCCCGCGGTTTCCTGCATTCGCACTCCTACACCGGCAACCCGCTGGCCTGCCGCGCCGCGCTGGCGGTGCTGGCGCTGTTCGAGCGCGAGCCCTGGATCGAACGCAATGCCGAGACCGCGCGCCGGCTCGACGCCGCCTTCGCGCCCTTGAACGCCCACCCGCGCGTGGCCCATGCGCGGCGCTGCGGCATGGTGTGGGCCTGGGACGCGGTGGACGCGCCGGCCACCTTCGCCCGCCGCCTGCACCGCAGCGCGCTGGCGCGGGGCGTGCTGCTGCGCCCCATCGGCCACACGCTGTACGCGATGCCGCCCTACGTGATCGACGACGAGGCCGGCGAGCAGCTGGCGCGCGTCGCCTTGGCGGCTTTCGACGAGGCCGTGCGCGATGGCTGAGGAACCCGCCAGCGCCCGCACTGCGGGGGCACCTGTGCGCGCAGCCCTGTCTGAGCCTGCGCCTGCGCCTTCGACAGCGGCAGCGGCAGCGCCTTCGACAGCGACGGCAACAGCGGCGGAAACAGTGACTGCGCTCGCCAGCCCAGCGGCTGCTGCGGCTTCGGCTGCGTCACGTCACCGCAGCGGCACGGGCTTCTTCATCGTCGGCACCGACACCGGCGTTGGCAAGACGCTGGTGGCCGCGGGCCTCCTGCACGCGCTGGCACGGCGGCATGCGCGTGTGGTCGGCATGAAGCCCGTGGCTGCGGGCGCGGTGATGGTCGATGGCAACTGGGCCAGCGAAGACGCGCTGGCATTGCGCGCTGCTTCCACCCTCACCGTGCCGCCCGACCTCGACAACCCGGTGCTGCTGCCCGATCCGCTGTCGCCGCACCTGGCGGCGGCGCGTGCCGGCCGCGTGATCAAGGTGGACGCACTGATTGAAAGTTATGAATCCCTGGCCGCCCAGGCCGATGCCGTGGTCGTCGAAGGCGCCGGCGGCTTCCTGGTGC
>CBIHPZ010000500.1:0-3787 GCA_966211865.1 uncultured Aquabacterium sp. | reverse complement strand
ATGCCCGCCATCGACGACTACCGCCACGACCACGAAGCCGGCGGCACTTCCACGCTCGACACCACCCGCATCGACGACGTGCGCATCGCCGCCGTGCGCGCGCTGGTCTCGCCCGCCGTGCTGCTGGAAGAACTGCCCGTCACCGCCGAGATCGAGGCGCTGGTCGAGCGCACGCGCGAGTCCATCGGCGCGGTGCTGCACGGCCGGGACGACCGGCTGGTGGCCGTCGTCGGCCCGTGCTCCATCCACGACCACGACCAGGCGCTGGACTACGCCCGCCGCTTGAAGCCCCTGGCCGACGAACTGGCCGGCGAGCTGATCGTCGTCATGCGCGTCTACTTCGAGAAGCCGCGCACCACGGTCGGCTGGAAGGGCTACATCAACGACCCCCGGCTGGACGGCAGCTTCCGCATCAACGAAGGCCTGCGCCGCGCGCGCCAGCTGCTGCTGGAGATCAGCGCGCTGGGCCTGCCCGCGGGCACCGAGTTCCTGGACCTGCTGTCGCCGCAGTACCAGTCCGACCTGATCGCCTGGGGCGCGATCGGCGCGCGCACCACCGAAAGCCAGAGCCATCGCCAGCTGGCCTCCGGCCTGTCGTGCCCGGTGGGCTTCAAGAACGGCACCGACGGCGGCGTTCAGGTGGCGGCGGACGCGGTGCTGGCCTCGGCCGCGGCGCACTCCTTCATGGGCATGACCAAGATGGGCGTGGCGGCGATCTTCGAGACCCGCGGCAACCCCGACGGCCACATCATCCTGCGCGGTGGCAAGCAGCCGAACTACCAGGCGGCCGACGTCGAAGCGGCGTGTGCCGTGCTGCGCAAGGCGGGCCTGCGCGAGCAGGTGATGATCGATTGCTCGCACGCCAACTCGGCCAAGCAGCACCGCCGCCAGATCGAGGTGGCGGCCGACATCGCCGCGCAAATCGCCGGCGGCGAGCGCCGCATCACCGGCGTGATGATCGAGAGCCACCTCAGCGAGGGCCGGCAGGACCTGAAGCCCGGCGTGGCGCTGCAGCCGGGCGTGTCCATCACCGACGCCTGCATTGGTTGGGATGACACGGTGCCGGTGCTGCGGTCGCTGGCCGCTGCCGTGAAGGCGCGCCGCGGCTGAGGGGATGAGGACGCCTGGCCCGCTTCGCGCGCTCATCCCCGCTCCGGTGGCTGGGCGCTCCGCCAGCCGAAGCGCAATCTGCAGTGAACGGTCGGGCGGGCCCGGCCCCTCGGGGCGGCTCGGCATCTTCGGCCTCGCCAACCGCCATTGACATGCAAGACAAGCGTCCCCCGAAGATCCCTGAAAGCGTGCTGGTGGTCATCCACACGCAGGCACGCGACGTGCTGTTGATCGAGCGTGCGGACCACCCGGGTTACTGGCAGAGCGTGACCGGTTCGAAGGACACGATCGAGGAATCGCTGCGGGACACCTGCGTGCGCGAGGTGGCCGAGGAAACCGGCATCCGCATCGGCACGCCCGAGGTGCCTCTGTCGGCCCTGCGCGACTGGCAACTGCAGAACGTCTACGAGATCTACCCGGTATGGCGCCACCGCTACGCACCCGGCGTGACCCACAACACCGAGCACGTGTTCGGCCTGCTGGTGCCGCCAGGGATTGCAGTGACGCTCAGCCCGCGCGAGCATCTGCAGCACGCCTGGCTGCCCTGGCGGGAAGCGGCCGACCGCTGCTTCTCGCCCTCGAACGCCGAGGCCATCCTGCACCTGCCGCGCTACATGGCTTGAAGAAGGCCTGAAGAAGAACCCGAGACCCACGCCGCGATGAAAGGCCCCCACTTCAGCCCCTCGCATTTCGCGCCGCCGAGCACGCAGTTCACCAGCAACGTGCTGCGCGTGGCGACCTACAACATCCACAAGGGTGTGCGCGGCATGGGGCCCGGCAAGCGGCTGGAGATCCACAACCTGGGCCTGGGCATCGAGGCCATGGACGCCGACCTGGTGTGCCTGCAGGAGGTGCGGCTGTTCCACCAGCGCGACGCGCTGCGCTTCGAACGCACCCTGCTCGGCTGGCCCGAAGGCGGGCAGGCCGATTTCCTGGCGCCCGACGGCTACGACGTGGCCTACCGCACCAACGCCGTCACCAAGCACGGCGAGCACGGCAACGCGCTGCTGTCGCGCTGGCCCATCGGCGAGGTCTACCACCACGACGTCAGCGACCACCGCTTCGAGCAACGCGGCCTGCTGCACGTGCCCGTGCTGTGGCAGGGCATCGAGGTGCATGTGATCGTGGCCCATTTCGGCCTCATCCACTCCAGCCGCGTGCGCCAGGTCGACCGCCTGGCCGAGTACATCGCCGCCGAGGTGCCCGGCGAGGCCCACGTGCTGGTCGCGGGCGACTTCAACGACTGGGGCGAGCGGCTGGACCGCCCCATGCATGCCCACGGCCTGCACCGCGCGCAGACCGCCATTCCGGCGCGCACCTTCCCCTCGCGCGTGCCCTTGTTCACGCTGGACCGGATTTACGTGCGCGGCTTCAAGTGCCTGAGCACCAGCGTTCCCCGGGGCGGCGCCTGGGTGCGCATGTCCGATCACCTGCCGCTGGTGGTCGAGCTGCAGCCCGATTGACCGCAGCCGGACCGGCTCCGGCCTGATTGAAGTTTCCCGACAGCGCGTCGATAACCGTCGCATGCCGGCTCGCCTCCTGAGCCGCGCCAGCTTCGAGGTGTCGTCGATCGTGTCCAGACCGCAGCCGTCCCGCGCCCCCGCGCCGAAACCCGCCTTCAGGCGGTGCCCGGCCCGTGCGTGCGCGGGCGCCGGCAGGGCACCCACAGGGAGCCCGATGTGAGTGCAAACCGAGCGCCGTACCGGTTCATGGTCGTGGACGACAGCCGCGCCATCCAGGCCATCGTCAGCCGCGTGATCGAGGACTGCGGCTACCCGAACGTGGAAGTGCGCCGCGCCGCCGATGGCGAGGAGGCGCTGAGCCTGCTGCCCAACTTCACGCCGCAGCTGATGATCACCGACTGGCACATGCCCCGCGTGTCCGGGCTGGAACTGCTGCAGACCCTGCGGCAGCTGGGCCAGACCAGCGTGAAGGTCGGCTTCGTCACCACCGAGTCGCGCCCGGCGATGCTGGAACAGGCGCGCACCAATGGGGCCGCCTTCATCGTCAACAAGCCCTTTCGCGACAACGAACTGATCGACCACATCCGCGCCGCCGTGCCGCACGCCGGCGCACCGGTGGCCCGTCCGACGGCCGCCGCCGCTGCGGCCGCCGCCGCCGGGCAGCTTGAACCGCCTACCGCCGCGCCGGCCGCAGCCCCGACCGACGGCGAGCAGCGCCCGCTGCGGCTGGACCATGCGCAGGGCCTGATCGAACACACGCTGGGCGCGCAGCCCTTCAGCCTGCGCCGCCACCAGGCCATGGTGCCGGGCGCGCTGGGCGCCAACAACCTGCTGGGCCTGTACTCCGTGCCGGGCAAGCCCGCCGCCGCGGTGGGCGTGCTGGACGTGACGGCCGTGTGCCTGCTCGGCGGTGGCGCGGCGCGCCTGCCGGTCAGCGACATCACCGCGGCGCAGCTCGCGGCCGAGCCCACGGAGGCGATGGTGGCGCAGGCCACCACCTTCATGCGCGCGGCCGGGATGATGCTGCAGGTGGACAACGCGCCCGAGGGCTGCACGCTGTCGCGCTCGATGCAGGTGCCGGCCAATTTCCCGAAGCTGATCGAGCTGCTGGAGCGCGGCACCGAGCGCTGCGACTACCAGATCGCGCTGCCGGGCCTGGGCGAAGGCCGCCTGAGCTTCCTGGCGCTCTGAGACCGGACGGCGCGTCGATCATG
>CBIHPZ010000499.1:0-3787 GCA_966211865.1 uncultured Aquabacterium sp. | reverse complement strand
GCCTGCACGTCGGCCGCGCCCAGCGCCATCAGCTCGCGCGTGTACGACGATTCGAACAGCAGGTAGCTGGCCAGCGCCGCACCGCGCGCATCCTGCCCCGAGCCGGACACGCCCACGCCGCGCAGCAGCGCGCGCACCGGCGCCGGCAGGCTGGCCTGGTGGCGCGCGGCGATGTCGTCCAGCCGCTGCGAAGGCGCGATCACCAGCGCCTGCAGCGCACGCAGCGGCGTCTTCAGGCGCGCCGATTCGGGCAGCAGCGCCAGCGTGCGGTTCACGCGTTCCATGCGCTCCACGTCCAGCATCAGCGCGTCCAGGAAGATGCCCGACAGCGCATGGCCCGCGATCTGCGCCAGCGACGGGTAGCCGGTGTTCACCACCTGCCGCCCCGGCGGCTCGTGCATGCGGCCGGCGCCGATGATCACCAGCCGCTGCGCGCCAAGGTGGATGGCCGGCGAGATCGGCGCGGTCTGCCGCATCGAGCCGTCGCCGAACCATTCGGTGCGGCCGTCGCGCGGCAGTTCGGCGGCCGGGAACACGAAGGGAATCGCGGACGAGGCCAGCAGATGGCCCACGTCCAGCCGCGAAGGCACGGCCACGCGTTGCGAGCGGGTCCAGGGTTCGATCGGCGTGGCCGAGTCGTAGAAGGTGACGTGCTCGCCGCTGCTGTAGCTGGACGCGGTGATGGCCAGCGCCTGCAGGTGGCGCGATTGCAGCAGCTGCGGCAGGCGGTCGAACTGCACGGTGCGCTGCAGCAGTTCGCCCAGCGGGCTGTTGTTCAGCATCGACCGCGGCCGCGCGCGGCGCCAGCGCGCGAGCACCCAGCCAATGGACAGCATCGTCAGCCACTGCGCGCCGCTGCGGATGACGCCCAGTGAATCGGCGCGGTAGACCTGCTCGGCGCGGAACTCGCGCCAGACGCGGCAGAGGATCTCCACCGCGGCGTCGAAGCGGTCGGCCTGGCAGGCCAGCGCGGCGCCGTTGATGGCGCCGGCCGAGGTGCCGCAGATCACCGCGAAGGGGTTGCGCTGCAGGTCGGCGCCCGACTCGCGGCGCAGCCGCGCCAACGCCGAAAGTACGCCGACCTGGTAGGCCGCACGGGCCCCACCGCCCGTGAGGACCAGGCCGGTGACGGGGGTCTCGTACATGAGGCGCCATTCTGGCGCCGCGGGGTCACCGGGACGGCCTGGGAGTTGCCCGGGTGGCCCCCACCCGCCGACGCCGCCGATCGCCCCTGGATCAGGACCGCCGGATCAGGGCCGGCTCAATCGTGGCCGTGCTTGTGACCGTGCTTGTGGTGGCCGTAGCCATGGCCATGGCCGCGGCCGGGGTGCTCGTCGCGGTAATCGCGGCGGTCGGCCATCACATGGTCGTGGTACCAGCGGTCCTGCACGAAATAGACCGGCGCGCCGCAGGCCTCGTAGCGGCCGCAGTAGCGGCGCCAGTTCTGCCGGTGGGCCGGCGGCACCCACAGGTAGACCGGCTCCTGCACCACGCGGTGGGTGATGACCACCGGCCGCGGCGCGTAGAGCACCGGCTGCGGGAAGCGGCCGATGTCGACCCGGCCATAGACGCCGGGCTGGCTGATGTTGATGGACACGCCCACGTCGGCGGCCTGGGCGGCGCTGCCGGCGAACAGGGCAAGGCCGAGCGTGGTGGCGGTGATGATGGTCTTCATGGCGTGGTCCTCGACGTCTCCATCCGGATTGAACGCTGCCGGCACAGCCTGCGTTGTCGGTTGGCGTGCCAGCGGGCGGTAAGCCAATGCGACATCGGTTGTAGGACTTGACGCCGCGGCCAGCGGCCTTGATCAGGCCCGTGGCCGGGGATCTTCGGGCGCCCGCGCGTTGCAGCGCGAATACACCCCGACGCAGTCAGCTCCGTAGCGTCAACTGGCCCTAGGAGGCCTCGTAGACGATCGCGGCCTGCCCACCGGCGGCCAGCGCCTGCCAACGCTGCAGGGCCTCGTCGCAGGGCCAGAAGCGGCCGTCGTCGCCCAGGTCCAGCTCGGCGCAGGCCGTCGGCCGCCGCACGGACAGCCGCACCGGCAGGCCCTGCACCAGGTCGCCCTGCTCGGTGGTCTCACGCCGCGGCGGCCAGGTGCGCATCAGCTCGGCCAGCGGGCGGATCTCGCCGTCCAGGGCGCTTCCCAGCGACACCTGCAGATAACGCCCGAAGCGAGCGCGTGCCGCCGCCAGGCTGAACACCGCGTTGACGTTGAGCCGCAGCCCGCCCGAGAAGCGGTCTGGCTGCACCTTGCCCTGCACGATGATCAGTTCGTCTTCCTTCAGCAGGTCCTTGTTGGCCTCGATCAGCTCGTCGTTGGCCACCGCCTCGATGGTCTCGCTCTTGTCGTCCAGCTTGAAGATGGCCACGCGGCCGCGCTGGCCGTTGACGAAGCGCAGGTCGTTGACGATGCCCGCCAGCATCTGCGGGTCGCGGCTGTCCACCAGGTCGGCGATGCGGCGCTTGCAGAAGCGGCGCACCTCGGTCTCGTTCTCGTCGAACAGGTGGCCGCTCAGATAGAAGCCTAGAGCGACCTTCTCGTGGCCCAGGCGCTCGCGCACGCCCCACGCGTCGCCGGCCACCAGCGGTGGTTCCTGGGTCGACGAGCCGTGCGCATCGCCCAGGTCGTCGAAGAGGCCGCCCTGGGAGGCATGCACCACCTGCGTCTCGGCCCATTCGAAGGCCAGGCCCACGGAAGCCAGCAAGGCCGGCCGGTCGGTGCACAGCGCATCGAAGGCGCCCGCCTTGATCAACGCCTCCACCACGCGCTTGTTCACGCGCTTGCGGTCCACCCGCGAGCAGAAGTCGAAGAAGCTGCGGAAGGGGCCATCGGCCTCGCGCGCCTCGACGATGGCCTCGATCGCGCCCTGGCCCGTGCCCTTCACCGCGCCCAGGCCGTAGCGCACCAGCTTGTCCGTCACCGGCTCGAAGCGGTAGCGGCCACGGTTGACGTCTGGTGGCTCGAAGGCGATGTTGAAGAGCTTGGCATCGTTGAGCAACACCTTCAGCTTGTCGGTGTTGTCCATTTCGATGGTCATGTTGGCCGCGTAGAACTCGGCCGGGTGGTGCACCTTCAACCAGCCCGTGTGGTACGCCAGCAATGAGTACGCGGCGGCATGGCTCTTGTTGAAGCCATAGCCCGCGAACTTCTCCATCAAATCGAAGACCTCGTCGGCCGTCTGCTCGGAGATGCCCTTCTTGGCCGCACCCTCGCGGAAGATGATGCGGTGCTTGGCCATCTCCTCGGGCTTCTTCTTGCCCATCGCGCGGCGCAGCAGGTCGGCGCCGCCGAGCGAGTAGCCGCCCAGCACCTGCGCGGCCTGCATCACCTGCTCCTGGTAGACCATGATCCCGTAGGTCTCGGCCAGCACGGTCTCCAGCAGCGGGTGCGGGTACTCCACCTTCTCGCGGCCGTGCTTGCGCGCGACGAAGCTGGGAATCAGGTCCATCGGGCCCGGCCGGTACAGCGCGTTCAGCGCGATCAGGTCTTCCAGCCGGCTCGGCTTGGCGTCGCGCAGCATGCCCTGCATGCCGCGCGATTCGAACTGGAACACGCTCTCGGTGAGGCCTTCGGAGAACAGCTTGTAGACGCGCGGGTCGTCGAGCGGAATGGTCTCGAAGCTGAAGTCCTTGCGGTGCGGGTGCCGCGCGACGATGAATTCCTTGGCCACCTCCAGGATGGTCAAGGTGGCGAGGCCCAGGAAGTCGAACTTCACCAGGCCAATGGCCTCGACGTCGTCCTTGTCGTACTGGCTCACCGCCGAATCGCTGCCGGGCTGCTGGT
>CBIHPZ010000498.1:0-3798 GCA_966211865.1 uncultured Aquabacterium sp. | reverse complement strand
GTGGCGATCTCGCTGACGATGGCCAGGCCCAGGCCGCTGCCGTCTTCCTGCGTGCCCAGCAGGCGGTGGAAGCGCTCGAAGATGCGCGCGCGCTCTTCCACCGGGATGCTGGGGCCGTCGTCGCTGATGGACAGGCGGCAGTGGCCGTGGCCCGCCTCGCCGTCGTGGGGCGACAGCCGCACGGTGACGCGGCCGTTGGCCTGGCTGTAGCGGATGGCGTTGTCGATCAGGTTGTTGATCAGCTCGCGCAGGCGGTCGCGGTCGGCGGCGATCACCAGCGGGTGGCCATGGCCCTCGAACCCCAGGTCGATGTGGCGCTTCAGGGCCTCGGGCACCCAGTCCATGCTCACCTCCAGCGCGAAGGCGTTCAGGTCCAGCGGCTGCAGCTGCATCGAATCCAGCGCGCCGGGCTCGTTGCGCGCCAGCGAGAGCAGCTGCCGCACCAGCCGCGACAGCCGGTCGGCGCTGATGTACAGCTGCGCCAGCGAATGGCGCACGCGCTCGGGATCGTTCTCGCGCAGCGCCAGCTCGATCTGCGCCTTCAGGCCGCTGACCGGCGTCTTCAGCTGGTGCGCCGCGTCGGCGACGAAGCGGTTCTGGAAATCGAAGGTGCGGCCCAGCCGCGCCAGCAGGTCGTTCACCTCGTCCACCAGCGGCCGCACCTCGCCCGGCGCGCCGTCGGTGGGCAGCGGGCTCAGGTCCAGGTGCGACCGGTCGGACACCGCGCGCCGCAGGCGTTCCAGCGGCTGCAGCCCGCGCGCCACGCCGAACCACACCACCGCGGTGGCCATCACGATCAGCAGCAGCTGCGGCAGCACCACGTTGCCGACGGCTTCCCAGGCCAGGCGCTGGCGCTTGTTCAGTGTCTCGGCCACCTGCACCAGCACGGTGGGCGGTGTGGCGGCCTGCGCGCTCGCTGGGGGCGTGGCGGGGGCCGTGGCGGTGCTGGAGGCGGAGGGGGCAGAGGCGGAGCCGCCGCTGCCCATGCCGCCGCCAGGGCTCTTGGCGCTGTTGGGGCTGCTTGAGCCGTGGGCGGCGCCGGTGTTGTCCGCGCCGTTGCTGCCGTTGACCGGCAGCCGGGCGACCATCATGCGCACCGGGTCGGCGCCCACGTGGTCGGCATAGAAGGCCGGTGCGCCGGCGTTCGGCTGCCGCGGCGGCGGCAGCTGCGCGTCACCGCCCAGCAATGCGCCATCGGGGCCCAGCACACGGAAGTGCAGGCGGTCTTCGGCGTCGGTCAGCAGCACCTTGCTCGCGTCCTGCGGCAGGTCCAGGCGCAGCCGGCCCTCGGTCAGGTGCACGTGCAGCGCAATCTCGCGTCCGATCTCGTGCAGCGCGCGGTCGTAGGCCAGGTTGGCGAAGCGCTGCGCGCTCCACCAGGCGGCGGCGCTGTCCAGCACCAGCAGCAGCACCAGGGGGCCCAGCAGCCAGGTGAGCAGCTGGCGCCGCAGGTGCGGCCCGTCGTGCCGCGTCGTCATGGCTCTTCGATCGGGTCCATCAGGTAGCCCATGCCGCGCACGGTGCGGATCTCGCAGCCCAGCGGCTCCAGCTTCTTGCGCAGGCGGTACACGTTGACCTCGATCGCGTTGTCGCCCACCTCGTCGGCCCAGCCGTACAGGTGGTTCACCAGCTGCTCCTTGCTGACGACGCGGCCGCGCCGCAGCAGCAGCAGTTCCAGCACCGCCAGCTCGCGCGGCGAGAGTTCGATCGGCTTCTTGTCGTAGAAGACGCGGCGGCCCACGGTGTCGAAGCTCAGCAGCCCGTGCTCCAGGTTCGGTGTGCTGTTGGTGCCGCGGCGCAGCAGGGCGCGCACGCGCGCTTCCAGCTCGGGCAGGTCGAAGGGCTTGGCCAGGTAGTCGTCGGCGCCCAGGTCCAGGCCGCGCACGCGGTCTTCCAGCGTGTCCAGCGCGGTCAGCATCAGCACCGGCATGGTGGAGCGGCGCGCGCGCAGGCTGCGCAGCACCTCCAGGCCGCTCTGGCCCGGCAGGCCGATGTCGAGGATGGCCAGGTCGTAGATGCCCAGCGCCAATGCGCGCTCGGCCTCGTCGCCGTTGTCGACGATGTCGACCGCATGCGCCGACTGCACCAGCGCGCGCGACAGCGCATCGGCCAGCACCGTGTCGTCTTCCACCAGCAGGATTCGCATCAGTTCATCGACGTTCCGGTTGCCGCAGCGGGCCATGCTACCGAACTGCGCCGGCCGGCCGCGGCGGCGCTCAGAATCAAGGCCCCTTCCCAACACCTGCCGGAGTGGCCCGATGAGCGACGACCCCACCTCCCGATGGAAGCACGACGGCGTGCGCGTGGTGCCCGCCGACCGCCTGGACCCCAACACCGCGCAGACCCCCGGCATGGACCGCAAGGCCGCCATCAACTTCGCGCGCGTCGGCGCGCAGAAGCTGTGGGCCGGCACCGTGCACATCCATGCCAACGCCAAGACCGGCGCCCACCACCACGGGCCGCTGGAGAGCGTGATCTACGTCGTCAAGGGCCGCGCCCGCATGCGCTGGGGCGAGCACCTGGAGTTCACGGCCGAAGCCGGCCCCGGCGACTTCATCTACGTGCCGCCCTACGTGCCGCACCAGGAGATCAACGCCAGCCGCACCGAGACGCTGGAATGCGTGCTGGTGCGCAGCGACGGCGAGGCCGTGGCGGTGAACCTGGACATCGAGCCGGCCGAGCCGCCGGAAGAGGTGCGCTGGATCGACCCCACGCACCCCGGATGAGCGGCCGTTCTTCGAGCCGGCGGCCGGCGCCAGGCCCAGGTCGAGGCCAGGCCCAGGCGCAGGCGCAGGCGCAGGCCCGCACGCATTGGCTGGCGGTACGGATCCGCCTCCCTCGCGTGGGTGACGTCGACCGCTAAATAACGAGTTATGCGAGCGTCTTCAGGCGGGCGTATCACCATGAACAGCTACGACGAACTCCCGTACCCCAGCCAGGCCTTCGCGCAGACCCACCCGGACCGCCTGGCCACGCTGGCCCGCGTCTTCGGCATGCAGCCGCCGCCCATCGAGCGGTGCCGCGTGCTGGAGATCGGCTGTGCCTCCGGGGGCAACCTGGTCCCGATGGCCTACGGGCTGCCGGGCAGCCGCTTCGTCGGCATCGACCTGTCCGAACGCCAGGTGGCCGAGGGGCGGGCGCGCATCGCGGCGCTGGGTCTGACGAATGTGCGCATCGAGGCGATGTCGGTGCTGGACTTCGACGAGCGCTGGGGCCAGTTCGACTACGTCATCTGCCACGGCGTGTACTCGTGGGTGGAGCCTGCGGTGCAGGACTGGATCCTGCGCATCGCCGGCCGGCAGCTGAGCCCCCACGGCATCGCCTACGTCAGCTACAACACCTACCCCGGCTGGCACCTGCGCGAAAGCGTGCGCCACATGATGCGCTACCACGCCATGCCCTTCGAGACGCCGGCCGAGCGCATCGAGCAGGCCCGCGCGATGCTGGACTTCCTGGCCGGCGCCGTGCCGCAGGAAGGCAACGCCTACGGCCAGGTGCTGGCGCGCGAACTGGACCTGCTGGCCCGCTGCAGCGACAGCTACCTCTACCACGAGCACCTGGAGCCGACCAACGCGCCGCTGTACTTCCACCAGTTCGCCGACCGCGCCGCCGCGCACGGCCTGCAGTACCTGGCCGAGGCCGATTTCGCGGCGATGTTGACCGGCCGCTTCCCGCCCGAGGTGGCGGCCACGCTGGAAGGCATCAGCGCCGACATCATCCACCTCGAGCAGTACATGGACTTCGTGCGCAACCGGCAGTTCAGGCAGACGCTGCTGTGCCGCGAGGGGCTGAAGGTGA
>CBIHPZ010000497.1:0-3805 GCA_966211865.1 uncultured Aquabacterium sp. | reverse complement strand
GCCAGCACCGCGCAATGGAGCGTGCCGGTCAGCTTCGGCCAGGTTTTCGCCAAGGGCGACCTGAAGTCCACCGAACGCCTGTCGGCCCAGGTGGGCACCGAACGGCTGCCGCTGCAGCTGGACGTGAAGGCGCGGCATGCGGACGGTTCGGTTCGGCATGCCGTGCTCAGCGCCGTGCTGCCGCAGCTGGCCGCCGGTGCGAACCCGACCCTGGCGCTGGTGAAGTCGAACGACGCACCGCCCCCTGCCCCGGTGCCCAGCGCGCGCCAGTTGCTGGGCCAGGGCTTCAGCACCGGCGTGGAGCTCAACCTCGGTGGCCGCGTCTATCGGGCGTCAGCAGATGAGCTGCTCGCGCAGGGCCGCGCCACCGCGTGGCTGCAGGGGCCGGTGGTGCAGGAATGGCTGGTGACCTCGCCGCTGGTGGATGGCGGCGGCGTGGCGCACCCGCACCTGTCGGCACGGTTCGCGGTGCGCTGGTACCCGCAGACCAAGCGCGCACGGGTCGACGTGGTGCTGGAGAACGACTGGGCCTACGAGCCGGCCCCGCAGAACTTCCAGTACGACGTGGCGGTGACGGTGGGCGGCGCACGCGTGTACGCGAAGCAGGCGCTGAACCACTTCGCCCATGCGCGCTGGCGCAAGACCTTCTGGTGGGGCGACGAGCCGAAGCTGGACCTGCGCCATGACGCCGCCTACATGATCCGCAGCGGCGCGCTGCCCAGCTACGACACCAGCGTGAAGCCCAGCGCGGCCGCGTTGACGGCATTGGCGAACGCCTGGAGCACGGCCAAGACCGAGCCGATGGCGCCCGGCCTGGTCGTGACCTACATGCCCAGCACCGGCGGCCGGCCGGACATCGCACCGCTGCCCCAGTGGTCCGCGATGTACCTGCTCAGCATGGACCCGCGCGCCAAGGCCGTGACCCTGGGCGTGGGCGACCTGGCGGGCAGCTGGCCCATCCACTACCGCGACAAGAACACCGGCCGCCCGGTGAGCCTGGCCGACTACCCGTACATGACCCTGCTGGGCCGCCCGGGCGACACGGTGAACCCGAAGACCCGCAAGTCCGAAGCCTTCCCCGCCTGCACGGCCTGCGCGACCGCCCCCTACAACTACAGCCCCGATTCGGCCCACCAGCCTTCGCTGGCCTACCTGCCCTACGTGGTCACCGGCGACCACTACCACCTGGAAGAACTGCAGTTCTGGGCCAACTACAACATGCTGCAGGCCAACCCCTACTACCGCGATTTCGAGAAGGGCCTGCTGAAGTCCGACCAGGTGCGCGGCCAGGCGTGGTCGCTGCGCACGCTGGGCCAGGTGGCCTACATCACGCCCGATGCCGATCCGATGAAGGCCTACTTCTCCGAGCGGCTGCAGAACAACCTCGCCTGGTACAGCGCCACCTACGTGGAAGGAAAGCCGAATGCGCTGGGCGTGCTGGACGGCACCGGCAAGTACGCGTTCTCGGGCATTGCCTACACGACGCCCTCGGGTCCGTCGACCGGACTGGCGCCCTGGCAGGACGACTTCTTCAGCTGGGCCGTCGGCCACCTCGCCAATGGCCTGGGCTATGACGCCGCGCTGCCCCTGGCGCAGTGGAAGGCCACCTTCCCGGTGGGCCGCATGACGGCCAAGGGCTACTGCTGGATCGATGGCGCGGCCTACGCCCTGTCCGTGCGCCCGGCGGCCAATGCGGCGCTGTTCACCACGCTGGACCAGGCCTACCAGGCGACGATGCGCGGCACCGATGCCAGCGGCGCGGCCATCCCGCTGGTCAACAGCACCGGCGCGCGCTACCTGGACCAGCCCTGCGGCAGCACGGCCCAGGCGGCTTGGCGCACGCAGCAGGACAAGGACCTGCACGTGGTGCGCAGCCCCTGGGTGGCCGGTGAAATGACCGGCTATGCCACCTCCCAGTCGGGCTACCCGTCCAACATGCAGCCAGCCCTGGCTGCGGCGGTGGACGCGGGGGCGCCCAATGCACAGCTGGCGTGGGACATCTTCATGCGCCGGTCCGTGAAGCCCGACTACACCCAGGCGCCGCAGTGGGCCATCGTTCCGCAGCGCAGCGGCGCCGGCGCGACCACGCCGTCCACGCCTCGGAACTAATGGCGTAAAAGAGCGGCCACGCCGGGCGGTCGCCGTCCGCGTGCGGACGCCGACCGTTCACCGCCCGGAATCCGCAGCGCCCAGCGGCGCCTGCAGCGTCAACCGCGCCAGTCGCGGCGGTTCTGCTGGTCGTGCCGCTGGTGGCGGATGCGCTGGTCGGCCTCGTCCAGCATGGCCGTCAGCTCGCGCATCTCGCGGCGGTCGATGCGGCCGTCGGCACGGGCGTTCGCTTCGGCACGGGTGATCTCACGCTGCTGGCGCCACAGGTCGCGCGCCTCGCGCTGGGTGATTTCACCGCGCGCCACGCCGCGCTGGATGCGCTGCTCCTGGCGCGCCTGCCGCTCGTTGATCGAGAGCGAACGCTCCTGCTGGTTGGCCTGGTAGCGGTCATGCGGGTAGGTCTGGGCGGAGGCGGCCAGCGTCACGGCGGACAAGGCTGCGGCCCAGGCGATGGTGCGGATGGCTTTCATGGTCCCAACTCCTTTCGTTGACGGTCCGGGCGGAGCGCCGCCGCGGACATGCCCTGAAGGCTAAGGGCCGTGCCGGCTGGCCGGCGCAGGCGCGTGCCGCCGCCGAGGGTGAGATGAGTCCTACGGGCGCGGGCCACGCCGGGCCGTGGCGGGCGCGCGCGTCAGGCCGTGCGCGCGGCGTTGGCGGCTATGCCGGCGGCGAAGCGCGCCAGCAGCGGCTGCGGCAGGTCGTGGCCCATGCCGGCGATCAGGTCCGAGGTGCTGCCGCGTATCTTGCGCGCCAGGTCGTGAGCCGCCGCCACCGGCACCAGCGGGTCGGCCTCGCCGTGGATGACGTGCGTCGGCGCGGTGATGCGGCCGAGCAGCGGCGAGCGGTCGCCATCCGCCGCCACCGCCACCAGCTGCCGCAGCGTGCCCGCCGGGTGCCAGCTGCGGCGCAGGCTGGCTTCCATGCGCGCGCGCAGTTCGCGTGGGTCGGGCCGGTAGGCCGGGCTGCCGATGATGTCGAAGAGGCGCTGGAAATGTGCCAGCCGCGCCTCATCGGTGCTATTTTCCGGGCGCCGCAGCAGCGCATGGCGCACGCCCAGGCTGGCCTGCGGCAGGTGGCGCGCACCGGAGGTGGTCATGATCAGCGTGAGGCTGGCCACGCGCTCGGGCCAGGTGGCGGCCACGTGCTGCGCCACCATGCCGCCCATCGATGCGCCCACGACGTGCGCCCGGGCGATGCCCAGCGCGTCGAGCAGGCCCAGCGTGTCGCGCGCCAGGTCGGTGAGGCCGTAAGGCGCTTTGACAGGCAGGTGCAAGGTGTGGCGCAGCGTGGCCTGCAGCAGGTTGGGCGTGCCCAGGTGGTCCAGGTGCTGGCTGAGGCCGATGTCGCGGTTGTCGAATCGGATCACGCGGTGGCCGCGCCGCACCAGGTCGGCCACCAGTTCGTCCGGCCAGGCGACCAACTGCATGCCCAGGCCCATGATCAGCAGCACCGCGTCCCCGTTCGGCGGGCCCTGGTCGTCGACCTCGAAGGCCAGGCCGTTGGCTTGCACCCTCATCGCGCGCGGTTCCTCAGGTCAGAAGCGGCTCGCGGCCTGCATCGGCGAGTGGTGCGTGGTCTTGTAGAACCAGCGCCGCGCGCCACGCACGTCGAAGCGTTCCCAGCGCTGCGGGTCCTGCGCCAGGCGGTCGGCGATGGCGTACAGCGCCAGCGGGTTCATGCCCATGCCGATGTGGCT
>CBIHPZ010000496.1:0-3812 GCA_966211865.1 uncultured Aquabacterium sp. | reverse complement strand
GCGCGCTCGGTCACGCTGATGGCGCCGCGTGCGTCCAGCAGGTTGAAGGTGTGGCCGGCCTTCAGCAGTTGCTCGTAGGCCGGCAATGCCAGCTGCGCTTCCATCAGGTGCTTGCTCTGCTTTTCGTGCGCGCCGAAGGCGTGCAGCAGGAACTCGACGTCGGAGTGCTCGAAGTTGTAGGTGCTCTGCTCCACCTCGTTCTGGTGGTAGACGTCGCCGTAGGTGAGCCCCTCCGTCCACTTCAGCTGATAGACGCTCTCGACGCCCTGCAGGTACATCGCCAGCCGTTCCAGGCCGTAGGTGATCTCGCCGGTGATGGGCTTGCAGTCGATGCCGCCGACCTGCTGGAAGTAGGTGAACTGCGTCACCTCCATGCCGTTGAGCCACACCTCCCAGCCCAGGCCCCAGCAGCCGAGCGTCGGGTTCTCCCAGTCGTCCTCGACGAAGCGCACGTCGTTGCGCTTCAGGTCGAAGCCCACGGCTTCCAGCGAACCGAGGTACAGCTCCAGGATGTTCGCCGGCGCGGGCTTGAGCACCACCTGGTACTGGTAGTAGTGCTGCATGCGGTTGGGGTTCTCGCCGTAGCGGCCGTCCTTGGGGCGGCGGCTGGGCTGCACGTAGGCGGCCTTCCACGGCTCGGGCCCGAGGGCGCGCAGGAAGGTGGCGGTGTGGCTGGTACCGGCGCCCACTTCCATGTCGTAGGGCTGCAGCAGGGCGCAGCCCTGGGCGGCCCAGTAGTCCTGAAGACGCTGGATCAATTGCTGGAAGGTGAGCATCGCGGCGGAGGTTCGGTGCCTGGAAGGCAAACCTTGGAGTTTAGCGGCGCGGCCTGCGCGCCCCGGCGGTGTCAGCGCCGGCGGCGGCGCGCGATCGCGAGGACCAGCAGCAAGCCCCAGGCCAGCACGAACACCGGCCACAGGCCGATGGCCCCCACCCAGGCCGCGTAAGGCGTGCGGCCCTGGCGGCCCTGCACCTCGGCCGCCAGCACGCCCTGCGTGAAGGGCGGCAGCGACGCGGTGACGCGGCCGCGGTGGTCGATCACCGCCGTCGCGCCGGTGTTGGTGGCGCGCAGCATCGGCCGCTGCAGTTCCAGCGTGCGCATGCGCGAAATGTTCAGGTGCTGCTCGACCGCGATGGTGTCGCCGAACCAGCCGATGTTGCTGACGTTCGCCAGCACGGTGGGCGCCGTGGCGGGCGTGGCGAAGCGCAGCGCCAGCTCTTCACCGAACAAGTCTTCGTAGCAGATGTTCGGGCCGATGCGTTCGGCGCGCACCGCGAAGGATGGTGCGTCCAGCCGCCCGCGCATGAAGTCGCCGAGGGGGATGTTCATCAGGTTGGTGAACCAGCGGAAGCCGGTGGGGATGAACTCGCCAAAGGGCACCAGGTGGAACTTGTCGTAGCGGTAGACGCTGGCGCCGCCGGCCGACAGGCCGACCACCGCATTGCTGTAGCCGTCGCGTTCGTCGCCCAGCGGCACGCCCACCAGCGCGGCCGGGCGGCCCGGTTGGGCGAAGTGCTCGCGCAGCGACGGCCAGTAGTCGGCGTCCAGCTGGTCGAGCTGCGCCGGCAGCAAGGGCACCGCGGTTTCGGGCGCCACCACCAGGTCGCCGTCCGCCGCCTTCAGCGCCCCGGCCACCCAGGCCAGCGTGGCGGGCAGGTGCTCCAGGGCGAACTTCTCGTCCTGCGGCACGTTGGTCTGCAGCAGGCGCACCTGCAGCGTGGAGACCGGCTGCGTGAAGTCCATGCGGGCCAGGGCGATCGGCGCCACCCACAGCAGCACCGCAGCGGCCGCCAGCGCGGCACCGGCCCGGCGCGGGTCACGCGCCAGGCCCGCCAGCAGCGCCGCCGAGAAGGCCAGCACGGCGCCCAGGCCATAGACGCCGATCCACGGTGCCCAGCCGGCGAGCGGGCTGTCGACCAGCCCATACCCGCTGGCCGCCCACGGGAAGCCGGTGAAGACCAGTCCCCGCGCCAGCTCCGCCGCCAGCCAGGCCAGCGCGAACAGCAGCGCGTCGCGCACCGGCCGCCCGCGGCGTGCCCGGGCCACCGCCGCCATCGCGACGGCGAGATAGGAACCCAGCGCCAGCGACAGCAGCAACACCGCCGCCGCGGCCAGCGGCGCCGGCAAGCCGCCGTAGCGGTGCATGCTGATGAAGAGCCACCAGGTGCTGGCCGCGCCCCAGGCGGTGGCGAAGGCCAGGCCCAGCCCGGCGGCGCGCCGCGGCAGCGTGGCGTCTGCCAGCACGCGCCAGGCCAGCCAAGCCACGGCGGCCAGCTGCAGCAGCCAGCCCACGCCGGTGTGCACGAAGGCCAGGGTCTGCAGCGCGCCCAGCGCCGCGGCCAGCAGGAACTCAGCCGGCCGCTGCGGGCCGATGCGGCGCGGGCGCATCCAGGAAACGGGGATCAGTCGGCCGCGCCGTCGGACGGCACCGCGCGCGAGGTCTTGAACCAGCGCACCGCCCCGCCGCGCGTCAGCATCACCTGGAAGGCCAGGCCACCCACCTCCACCGTCTCGCCACGGCGGGGCACGCGGCCCATCTCGTGCGCGACCAGGCCGCCGATGGTGTCGAACTCGTCTTCCGGCAGGTCGGTGCCAAAGGCGTGGTTGACCGAGGAGATCGCCGCATCCCCCGCCACGCGCTGGGTGCCGTCGGCCAGCGTGTAGATGCCGCTCTCGGCCTCCTCGTCGTCGTCGAACTCGTCCTCGATCTCGCCGACGATCTCCTCCAGCACGTCTTCGATGGTGATGAGGCCGGCGGTGTTGCCGAACTCGTCGATGACGATGGCGAGGTGGTTGCGGTTGGAGCGGAAGTCGCGCAGCAGCTCGTTCAGGTTCTTCGACTCGGGCACGAAGACCGCGGGCCGCAGCAGCGTGCGCAGGTTCAGTTCAGGCGCCCGCTGCAGCTTCAGCAGGTCCTTGGCCATCAGGATGCCGATGATGTTCTCGCGTCCGCCGTCGAAGACGGGAAAACGCGAGTGGCCGGTCTCGATGACGGCGTTCAGCACTTCCTCGTACGGCGCGTCGATGGCCAGCATGTCCATGCGGGGCGCCGCCACCATCACGTCGCCGGCCGTCAGGTCGGCCATGCGGATGACGCCCTCGAGCATGATGCGCGACTCGGGCGCGATCAGCTCGCGGTGCTCGGCACTGGCCAGGGTTTCGATCAGCGCGTCCCGGGAATCGGGGCCGGGGGAGACGAACTCGACCAAGCGCTCGAAGAAGCTGCGCTTCTCACCGGTGGCGCGGTGCGCCGGCCGGGCGGAAGGAGGTTCTGACACGACGGGTGTCGAAAGTGGGGAAGCGCCGAGAATACCCCAGGCTGGCAGCAGGGACCGAAGGGAACCCGCCTTGACAGCCGCGGTGGCTTGCAACACAGTCCGCCGCCCCCATCTGGCGGGGTTGTCCGGCCGGCCTGCGCCCGCCGCCCCCCAACCACCGCCCTTCCCCGTCCCGGAGCCCCGCATGTCCAACGGACTGATCCCCGCCACCATCCTCACCGGCTTCCTCGGCAGCGGCAAGACCACGCTGCTCAAGCGCGTGCTCACCGAATCGCACGGCCAGAAGATCGCCGTCATCGAGAACGAGTTCGGCGAGGAGAACATCGACAACGACATCCTGGTGATGGAGTCGAAGGAACAGGTCATCCAGATGAGCAACGGCTGCGTCTGCTGCACCATCCGCGAGGACCTGCGCTCCACGCTGGCGGACCTGGCCGAGAAGCGCCGCAAGGGCGAGCTGGACTTCGAGCGCGTCGTCATCGAGACCACCGGCCTGGCCGACCCCGGCCCGGTGGCCCAGACCTTCTTCATGG
>CBIHPZ010000495.1:0-3813 GCA_966211865.1 uncultured Aquabacterium sp. | reverse complement strand
GCCACGTAGTCGCGCGGCAGCCTGGACTGGCGCGGGTAGCCGGCCAGGTCCAGCAGGTTGCCCCACTGCGATTCGCCATAGCCATGGATGGCCTGGGTGCCGACCATCAGCGCCGGCAGGCTGCGGCCGCCGGTCTGGCGTTCCACCAGCAGCAGGTCGTCGGGGTGGGTGGCCTGGCGTTCGGTCATCGGAATGCCGCGCTGGCGCAGCATGCGGCGCGCGGTGTCGCACAGCGCGCAGTCGGCGGTGCTGTAGAAGACCACCGGAAACTTCGCCACCGCCTGTTGCAGCTCATACGGCAGAGGGGTGGCCGGCGCGGCGGGCGTGGCCACGGCGCGGCCGGCGCGCATGCCACTCACCTGGCCGCCCTGCGTCGCCGACGAGGGGCGGTCGGTGTAGGTGACGCTGCCGTCGGGGCCAATCACCTTGTATTGCGCAAAAGCCGCGGGGCTGGCCAGCAGCGCCGCGGCAACGATCCAGGGCAGTCTCTTCATGCGCGTGCTCTCCTGCGCTGCGGTCCTTGGGGTGCGGCGGCTCAGGCCATGCCCTGGTGCCGCAGCAGCGCGTCGATGCGCGGCTCGCGGCCGCGGAAGGCGCGGAAGCTGTCGATGGCCGGGCGGCTGCCGCCGGCTTCCAGGATCTCGCGCCGGTAGCGGCGGCCGGTGTCGGCGTCGAACAGGCCTTTTTCCTCGAAGGCGGCGTAGGCGTCGGCCGAGAGCACCTCCGCCCACTTGTAGCTGTAGTAGCCGGCCGAATAGCCGCCCGCGAAGATGTGCGAGAAGGTGTGCTGGAAGCGGTTGTACGGGGGCGGCGTGAGCACGGCCACTTCGGCGCGCACCTCGTCGATCAGCTTCTGCACGTCGGCCGAGGCACCGCGCTCGGCGTGCAGGCGCATGTCGAACAGCGCGTACTCGATCTGGCGCAGCGTCTGCAGGCCGCTCTGGAAATTGCGGGCCGCGGTCATGCGGTCGAACAGCTCGCGTGGCAGCGGGGCGCCGGTGTCGACATGGGCGGTGAGGCGCGACAGCACCTCCCACTCCCAGCAGAAGTTCTCCATGAACTGGCTGGGCAGTTCCACCGCGTCCCACTCGACGCCGGAAATGCCGGCCACCGCCAGGTCGTTCACCTGCGTCAGCATGTGGTGCAGGCCGTGGCCGAACTCGTGGAAGAGGGTGATGACGTCGTCGTGCGTCAGCAGTGCGGGCTTGTCGCCCACGGGGGAGGCGAAGTTGCAGACCAGCTGCGCGACCGGCGTCTGCAGCGCGCCTTCCGGCCGCGCCCAGCGGCCGCGCACCTCGTCCATCCAGGCGCCCGGGCGCTTGCCGGTGCGGGCGTAGGCGTCGAGGTAGAACTGGCCGATGAGCTGCGGCGGCTGGTTCTCGCCCTGGCTGCGCTCGATGCGGAAGAAGCGCACCGTGTCGTTCCAGGTGGCGGCGGTGTCGGGGCGGATCTGCACCTCGAACAGCGTCTCGACGATGCGGAACAGGCCTTCCAGCACGCGCGGCTCGGTGAAGTACTGCTTCACCTCCTGCTCGCTGAAGGCGTAGCGGGCTTCCTTCAGCTTCTCGGAAGCGAAGGCGATGTCCCAGGGCTGCAGGTCGGGCAGGGCCAGGTGTTCCGCGGCGAAGGCGCGCAGCTCGGCCACGTCCTTTTCGGCATAGGGCCGGGCGCGCGCGGCCAGGTCGCGCAGGAAGCCCATCACGTGGGCCGGCGATTCGGCCATCTTGGCCACCAGCGACACGTCGGCGAAGCTGGGGTAGCCGAGCAGGCCGGCTTCCTCCTGCCGCAGGTCGACCAGCTCCCGCATCAGCGTGGAGTTGTCGCGCTCGGGCGGGCCGAATTCGCTGGCGCGGGTGACGTAGGCGCGGTAGAGGGTTTCGCGCAAGCTGCGGTCGGTCGCGTACTGCATCACCGGCATCCACACGGGCATGTGCAGCGAGAGGCGGTGGCCTTCTTCACCTTTGTCCTGGGCCGCGGCACGGGTGGCCTGCAGGATGTCGTCCGGCACGCCGGCCAGGCGCTGCGAGTCCACGGTGAGGCTGAAGCCGTCGGTCGCGTCCAGCACGTGCTCCGAGAAGGCCTGCGCCTTCTCGGCCTGCAGTTCCTGGATGGCGGCGAAGCGGGCCTTGGCCTCGCCCTGCAGCTCGGCACCCGACAGCACGAAGTCGCGCATCGCGTTGGACAGCGCGCGCTTGCGCGGGGCAGACAGCGCGGCCGCCGCCGGGCCGGTGGCGATGGCCTTGTACTTGGCGTACAGGCGCTCGTCGGCGCCCAGCTTGGTGTGGAACTCGGTGACGCGGCCGAGGTTCTCGTTGTAGGCCGCGCGCAGCTCGGGCGTGTTGGCCACGGCGTTCAGGTGGCCGACGGCGCCCCAGGCGCGCGACAGGCGTTCCAGCGGCACGTCCAGCACGGCGGACAGCGCGTCGTAGTCGGCCGGCACGTCGGGGCCGACGGCTTTTTCCAGCGCGGCCTCGGCGGCCGGCAGCAGTTCGTCGAGCGCGGGGGTGACGTGTTCGGGCCGGATGTCGGCAAAGGCAGGCAGGTCGCCGGCCTGGAGCAGGGGATTGGTCATGGGGGCTCGATTCGCCTTCGGTGGCGTAGGTTCCCGGCGTGGTTCCGGTCTCGCGTGTTCCGTGGAACCGCCTCGGCCGCTGCCCCGGCCGACCCCCTCGGGTCAGCCGGCGCTGCGCTCGGCGGCCTCGACAGTATTGACGAGCAGCATCGTGATCGTCATCGGGCCCACCCCGCCCGGCACCGGGGTGATCCAGGACGCGACTTCCTTCACGCCGGCGAAATCCACGTCGCCGCAGAGCTTGCCCTCGTCGTTGCGGTTCATGCCGACGTCGATCACCACCGCGCCCGGCTTCACCATGTCGGCCGTCAGCGTGTTGCGGCGGCCCACGGCGACGACGACCACGTCGGCCTGGCGCGTGTGGTGGCCGATGTCGGCCGTGGCGCTGTGGCACACGGTGACGGTGGCGTTGGCCTGCAGCAGCAGCAGCGCCATCGGCTTGCCGACGGTGTTGCTGCGGCCGATGACGACCGCGTGCTTGCCCTTCAGCGAGACCCCGGTGGTCTCGATCAGCTTCATGCAGCCGTAGGGCGTGCAGGGACGGAAGCCGGGCAGGCCGGCCATCAGGTCGCCGGCGCTCTGCACCGAGTAGCCGTCCACGTCCTTCAGGGTGGAGATGGTCTCGATCACGCGCTGCGGGTTGATGTGCTTGGGCAGCGGCATCTGCACCAGGATGCCGTGGATGCTGGGGTCGTTGTTCAGCGCCTCGATGCGGGCCAGCAGGTCGGCCTCGCTCAACGTGGCGTCGTACTTCTCGAACACCGAATGCAGCCCGTAGTCGTTGCAGGCCTTGACCTTGTTGCGCACGTAGACGGCCGAGGCCGGGTCGTCCCCCACCAGGATCACCGCCAGGCCGGGCTTGTGGCCGCGGGCGGCCAGCGCCGCGGCGCGCACGGCGACGTCTTCGCGGATCTTCTTGGACAGGGCGTTGCCGTCGATCAGTTGCGCAGTCATTCAGTCAGCTCCAGAAGTGCGAGAGGCCGCTGGACAAGCGGCAGCGTGGAATGCAAGCCGCGCCGGGTTCGCCGCGGCAGAAATGCAAGAGGCCGCTGGGATGCAGCGGCCTCGGGGAACGAGCGCGGGTCAGGCCTTGGCGGGAGAGTTCGCGCCCAGCGCGATCTTCAGCAGGTCGGCCACCGTGTTGGCGTTCAGCTTTTCCATGATGTTGGCGCGGTGCGCCTCCACGGTCTTGATGCTGATGCCCAGGTCGTCGGCGATCTGCTTGTTCAGGCGGCCGGCGA
>CBIHPZ010000494.1:0-3814 GCA_966211865.1 uncultured Aquabacterium sp. | reverse complement strand
CGTCAGGTCGTCAGGTCGTCAGGTCGTCAGGCCCGGAATGGCGAGGGCTCGATCTCGCCCAAGTTCAGCGCGCGCCACACCCGCTCCGCCGTCAGCGGCATCTGCAGCCCCTCGGCCCGCGCGCCCAGGCCGGCGTGGTCCAGCGCGTCGATCACCGCGTTCACCACCGCCGGCGTGGCGCCGATGGTGCCCAGCTCGCCCACGCCCTTGACGCCCAGCGGGTTGGTCTTGCAGGGGATGGAGGTGTCGAAGCGGGTCTGGAAGCCGATGAAGCCGTCGGCATGCGGCAGCGCGTAGTCCATGAAGCTGGCGCTCTGCAGCTGGCCGCTCTCGCGGTCGTAGCGCACCGCCTCGCACAGCGCCTGGCCGATGCCCTGCACCGCGCCGCCCTCGATCTGGCCGCGCACGATGGTCGGGCTGACGATGCGGCCGATGTCGTTGACCGACGCATAGGCCACGATCTGCACGGCCCCGGTGGCGCGGTCGATCTCCACCTCGCAGACGTGGCAGCCGTTGGGCCAGGTCGGGCCGCCGGCCTTGGTGCTGGCATCGACGTGGATGCGCGCGCCAGCCTGCTTGGCGGCCAGCTCGAACAGGCCGATGGCCAGATCGGTGCCCGCCACGCTGAAGCGGCCCGCCGCGTACTCGATGTCCTGCGCCGGCGCCTCCAGCGCGTCGGCGGCCAGGGCCTTCGCTTCGTCGATGGTCCGGCGCGAGGCCACGTCCACCGCCGAGCCGCCGGTGAAGAGCGAGCGCGAGCCGGCGCTGCCGAAACCGTTCAGGCGGTCGGTGTCGCCCTGCAGGATGCGGATGCGGTCGATCGGCACGCCGAACACGTCCACCGCCAGCTGCGCATAGCTGGTGGCAATGCCCTGGCCCATGGCCTGCGTGGCGGAACCGATCTCGATGAAGCCGTCGCCGCTCACATTGACCGTTACGCGTTCTTCCAGTGCATTGCCGCCGGTCCACTCCAGGAAGGTGGCGATGCCGCGGCCGCGCAGCTTGCCGCGGGCTTCCGACTCCGCGCGGCGCTGCGGGAAACCGTCCCAGTCCGCCAGCGCCAGGCCCTGGTCCAGGATCTGCTCGAAGGCGCCGCTGTCGTAGACCTGCTGCATGGCGTTGCGGTAGGGCATCTGCTCCGGCCGGATCATGTTGCGGCGGCGCAGCGCAGCCGGGTCCTGCCGCAGCTTGCGCGCCGCGGCGTCCATCAGCCGCTCGATCAGGAAGATGGCCTCGGGCCGGCCGGCGCCGCGGTAGGCGCCGGTGGTGGCGGTGTTGGTCATCACCGCGCGGTAGTGCAGGTCCACCAGCGGAATGTCGTAGATGCTGGTCGAAACCCACGGGCCGATCAGCGCCTGGATGGCCACGCCGGTCGCGGTGGCGTAGGCGCCGACGTTGGCCACGCCCTTCACGCGCAGCGCCAGCGCGCGGCCCTGTGCGTCCAGTGCGAGTTCGGCGCGGCTGGTCACGTCGCGTCCATGCACCGCGGACAGGAACTCCTCGATGCGCTCGGCGCGCCACTTCACCGGCTGCTTCAGCACCAGCGCCGCGTAGGCCACCGCGATGTCCTCGGGGTAGGCGCCGGTCTTCATGCCGAAGCCGCCGCCCACGTCGCCCACCTGCACGCGGATCGACTCGGCCGACGTGCCGAGCGCCGACAGTGCATCCGCCAGCGCGGCGCGCACACCGGTGGGCATCTGGTTGCTGATCTGCACGTGCAGGCGACCATCGGCGGGATCGACGCGGGCATTGATGGCCCGCGGCTCGATGGGGCTGGGCGCCAGGCGCTGGTTGTGCACGTCCACCGACACCACGTGCGCGGCCGCGGCGAAGGCCGCCGCGGTGGCCGCGGCGTCGCCATGGCGCATCTCGGCGGCGATGTTGTCGGGCGCCTCGTCGCACAGGCGCGGCGCGCCGGGCTGCATGGCTTCAAAAGGATCGACGACGGCGGGCAGCTCCTCGCAATCGGCCCACACCGTGTCGGCCGCGGCTTTCGCCGCCGCGAGGCTGGTGGCGACGACGGCGGCGATCGGCTCACCGACGCAGCGCACCCGGCCCAGCGCCAGCGCCCGGCGCGGGGCCGAGACGCCGGTGGAGCCATCGGCGCGCTTGAAGCCGCCGGGGCCGGGCATGGGCTTGACGCCGGCGGCCGCGAGGTCGGCGCCGGTGAAGACCGCCACCACGCCGGGCATGCCGCGCGCCGTGTCGACATCGATCGAGCGCAGCTCGGCATGGCCATGGGTCGAGCGCACGAAGACCAGGTGCAGCTGCCCCGGGTGATCGACGTCGTCGGTGTAGCGGCCACGGCCGGCCACCAGCGCCGGGTCTTCGATGCGGTTGATGGCCCGGCCGCTGCCGAAGCGCATCGCGTCCACGGGCGCGTTCATGGCTGCCGGCCTTTCTGCATCGCGCCGGCCGCCTGCCGCACCGCCGCGACGATGTTGACGTAGCCGGTGCAGCGGCACAGGTTGCCTTCCAGCGCCTCGGCGATCTGCGCATCGGTGGGATCAGGCGTCGTTGAGAGCAGGCAGGCCGCGCTCATGATCATCCCCGGCGTGCAGAAGCCGCATTGCAGGCCGTGGCAGTCGACGAAGGCCTGCTGCAGCGGGTGGGGCTGGCCCCCTTGCGCCAGGCCCTCGATCGTCGTCACGCTGCAACCGGCGGCCTGCTGCGCCAGCACGTTGCAGCTCTTCACCGCCACGCCGTCCAGCAGCACGGTGCAGGCGCCGCACTGCGCGGTGTCGCAGCCCGCGTGGGTGCCGGTGAGGCCCAGCGGGCCACGCAGCAGGTCGATCAGCAGCGCGCCCGGTGGAGGGTCGACGTCAAGCACCTGCTGGTTCACGGTCAACCTCAACTTGCTCATTGCGATCAAGCCTCCAGGGCGGACTTCAGGGATCGGGCGCTTCCTCGTCCGGTCGCTCGCGCCAGCCCATCCACGCCTTGGTGGCCAGGTGGCGCATCAGCAGGCCCGGTGGCATGCGCAGCCAGTGCGCCCGAATGTAGACCAGCGTGCCGGCCAGCGTGTCGACCATGTCCGCGTGTCCCCGCGCCGGGGCTTGCAAGGCGCGGCCGTACACGCGGCGCAGCCATGGGGCCGGGGCCTTCGCCGCCATCGGCTCCCACACGTCCGCCGGGATGGGCGTGGCCAGGAAGCGCTGCGCCAGCGCCAGCCCGAACGCCACCGGCTGCCCGAGGCCATGCTGCGCCACCGCCTCGGTGAAGCGTGGCCAGAAGTCCATCTGCTGCGCCGGGAAGCCGCGCAGCATGGTGTCGATGTCCACCAGGTCGCGCAGGCCGTTGTGCAGCTCGCCTTCATGCACGAGGTGGGTGATGCTGTGGATCACCAGGTCTTCGGGACTGGGCACGCGGATGCCAGGCAGGTCTGCCACCGGCACGGCCCGTTCGATGATGCGCACCGGGTCCGGCGAATGGCGCGAGGTGGGCGGCAGGATGGTGTGGTGGATGTCCACCACCGCGCCGCGCCGCAGGTTGACCATCGGCGGCAGCTCATGCATCCACTGCCGGTAGTAGCGCTGGTCGTATTCGCTGGCCTTGGCGCTGACCCAGCCGTCGAGCATCAGCGCGCTTTCAACCTCGCCCAGCGCCTCGCGCGGGACCAGCACGTCGATGTCACCGAAGAGCCGGCCCACGGAGGCTGCATGCCGGCCCATCACGTAGGCCGCCCCCTTCAGCAGCACCACCGGCACCCCCAGGCGCTGCAGCGCGGACTGCAGGTTGTGCACCTCCCACAGCACCGACAAGCGCTGCCGCGCCGCGAGCTGGCGCGCGCCGTCGAGGTGGCGCGCCACCGGCG
>CBIHPZ010000493.1:0-3816 GCA_966211865.1 uncultured Aquabacterium sp. | reverse complement strand
GGTTGCGCCACCACCCGCGCATGCCGCGCGAAGGTCCAGTAGGCCCAGGCCCAGTCGATCAGCACCACCAGCCGGTTGCGGAAGCCGATCAGGAAATACACGTGGGCGAAGAGCCAGAACAGCCACGCCGGGTAGCCCGAGAAGCGCACTTGGCCGAAGAGCGGGGTTTCGAGTTGCACCACCGCCGCGGCGCGGCCCAGCGTCGACAGCGAGCCGTAGTCGGCATAGCGGAAGGGCAGCGGTGACAGGCCGTCGAGCCGGCGCAGCAGGTTGGCCGCGGCATGCCGCCCCATCTGCTTGGCCGCGGGGCTGACGCCCGGCACCGGCCTGGCCGTGCCGTCGGGCGCGGGCGTGCTGGCGGCGGCCAGGTCGCCGATGACGTGGATCTCCGGGTGGCCGGCCAGCGAGAGGTCCGGCTGCACGACGACGCGGCCCGCGCGGTCCAGCGCCGCGCCGGCACTGCGGGCCAGCGCCTTGCCCAGCGGTGACGCGGCCACGCCCGCGGCCCACAGCACCGTGCGCGCGGCCAGCCGCCGGCGTTCGCCGTGCTGCATGAAGTCCACGCCCTGCGCGTCGATGCCGACCACCTGGCATTCGGTCTGCACGTCGACGCCGATCTTTTCCAGCTGCGCCTTGGCGCTGCGCGAGAGCCGCTCGTCGAAGGCGCCCAGGATGCGCGGCGAGCCTTCCATCAGCACGATGCGGGCGCGGCGCGAATCGATGCGGCGGAATTCGTCGGGCAAGGTGTGGCGGGCGATCTCGGCCAGCGCGCCGGCCAGTTCCACGCCGGTGGGGCCGCCGCCGATGATGACGAAGTTGAGGCAGGCGCCACGCTCGTCGTCGTCCAGCGTGCGCTCGGCGCGCTCGAAGGCGCCGACGATGCGGGCGCGGATGTCGAAGGCATCGGCCAGCGTCTTCAGGCCGGGCGCGAAGCGGGCCCAGTCGTCGTGGCCGAAGTAGCTGTGCGTGGCACCGGCGGCGACGATGAGCTGGTCGTAGCGCAGCTCCTCGCCGTCGTCCAGGCGCAGCACCTTGCGTGGCGCATCGATGTCCACCACCTCGGCGCGCAGCACGGTGAGCCGGCCGCTGCGCATCTGGCGCCGCAGGATATGGCGGATGGGGCCGGAAACGGCGGGCGCCGCGACGTCCGCGGTGGCCACCTGGTACAGCAGCGGTTGGAACAGGTGGTGGTTGGTGCGGTCGATCAGGATGACCTCGACGTCTTCCGCACGCGCCAGCGCGCGCACCGCCTCGAGCCCGCCGAAACCGCACCCGATCACGCAGACGCGGGTGGTGCTTGACATGGGGCAAAGCATAGCGCCGGCGGCTATGCTCGCCTTCGCCCCTCCCACGCACTTTCGATACGCAACCGATGCGCCTTTTGCTCGTTGAAGACGACCGCATGATCGGCGACAGCCTGCGCCAGGCCCTGAAGATCGAAGGCCATGCGGTGGACTGGGTCTACGACCTGACGGCCGCGCGCGCCGCGCTGCAGACCGAGCGCTTCGACGGCCTGCTGCTGGACCTGGGCCTGCCCGAGGCACCGGGCGCGACGGTGAAGCCCGCCGGCGGCATCGAGCTGCTGAAGCAGCTGCGCGCCCGCGGCGATGCCACGCCGGTGATCGTGCTGACTGCGCGCGACGCGTTGCCCGACCGCGTGACCGGGCTGGATGCCGGCGCCGACGACTACCTGGTCAAGCCCTTCGAATTGGACGAACTGCTGGCCCGCTTGCGCGCCGTGCTGCGCCGCCACGCCGGCCGCGCCGACAGCGCGCTGGAGCATGCCGGCGTGCGGCTGGACCCCGCCACGCGCCAGGTGACGAAAGACGGCGCGCCGGTGTTGCTGTCCGCCCGCGAGTTCGCGGTGCTGGAAGCGCTGATGCAGCGGCCGGGCGCGGTGCTGTCGCGTGCCCAATTGGAAGACCGGCTGTATGGCTGGGGCGATGCGGTGGAGAGCAATGCGGTGTCGGTGTACGTGCACCAGTTGCGCAAGAAGCTGGGTGCGGAATTCATTCAAAGCATGCGTGGCGTCGGCTATTTCCTGGCGCGGCCATGAAGACGTCCTGCGCAGCGCCTGAGCGGGCCAGCCCTGCCGCAGAAGGGCGCGCGGCCCGATGACTTCCCTTCGCGCGCGCCTGCTGCTGTCGCTCATCGCGACGCTGGTGCTGTCCGCCGCCATCGCCGGCGCCATCAGCTACCGCAACGTGCTGAGCGAGACCGAAGCGCTCTTCGACTACCAGCTGCGGCAGATGGCGCTGTCGCTGCGCGACCAGGGCGAGATCGCGCCCGATGATGCGGCCGCATTGCAGGACGAGGACCTGGACTTCGTGGTGCAGATCTGGCGCATCGATGGCCGCGTCGTTTACGCGTCACGGGCGCACCGCGTGCTGCCCTCGCGCACGGTGCTGGGCTTTGCCGACATCGTGGTCGACGGCCAGCGCTGGCGCAGCTTCGGCGTGGCCGCGCGCGACCGCGTGATCCAGGTGGCGCAGCCCGCGCGCATCCGCCAGCGCCTGGCCGCCGATGCGGCGCTGCGCAGCGTGCTGCCGCTGCTGGCCGTCACGCCCTTGCTGGCGGCCGCGCTGTACTGGCTGGTGACGCACATGCTGAAGCCCTTGAAGCGCGTGGCCGCCGAGCTGCGCGCCCGCGAGGCCGAGAGCCTGAAGCCGGTGCAGGCCGACGGCCTGCCCGATGAGGTGGTGCCGATGGTGGGCGCGCTGAACGCGATGCTGGAACGCCTGGGCCAGGCCTTCGACGGCCAGCGCGCCTTCGTGGCCGACGCGGCGCATGAACTGCGCTCACCGCTCACCGCGCTGAAGCTGCAGGCCCAGCTGGTGCGGAGGGCGCCGGACGAGGCCACGCGCGCCGGTGCCATCGACGCGCTGGTGGCGGGTGTCGACCGGGCCACGCGCCTGGTCGAGCAACTGCTCACCTTGGCGCGCCAGGAGCCCGGCGCTGCCGCCGCGCCGCTGCAGACGGTGGTGCTGGCGCCGCTGGCGCGCCAGGTGCTGGCCGATGCCGCCCCGCTGGCCCAGGCGCGCGGCAGCACGCTGGAACTGCAGGCCGACGAACAGGCCACGGTGCAGGGCGACCCGGCCGCGCTGGCGGTGCTGCTGCGCAACCTGGTGGACAACGCGCTGCGCTACACGCCGGCGGGAGGGCGGGTGGAGGCCCACCTAACGCGTGAAAGAGGCGGCGTGTGCCTGCGCGTCGATGACAGCGGGCCTGGCATTCCGGCGGCAGAACGCGAGCGCGTCTTCGAGCGCTTCGTGCGCGGCAGCAGCGCAGCGCCGGAAACCGGCAGCGGATTGGGGCTGGCCATCGTGCGGTCGATTGCGCTGCGGCATGGGGCGGCACTGGCGTTGACCGAGTCGCCGCTGGGTGGATTGCAGGTGGAGGTGAATTTCCCCATGCCCGTGGCCCAGGCTTGAAGACACCATTCACCATGGACAAGAACTTGACCACCGCGTGTCTCGCTGTCGTGGCCGCGTTGCTTTGCGGCTGTGCAGTGACGGACAGGAAGCTGGCCCCGGCGGTCGTCTACCAATCGGACGATGGAGCGCGCACCCAGATCATCCTCGAGCAGACAGACCACACCGTTCAGGTCTTCACGCCAGAGGGAAACAGGCCGGCCGTGCAGTCGTCTGATTTCAGCTATTTCCTCAAGGAGGCCGGTGGCCCACCGCTGGCCTTGCCATTCATTTCCGAGGCCCGCGCGGACCCGCGGGGAAAGCTCGGCGAGGTTTTCTACACCGGGGACAAGGACTGCTGGGTCGGCGTGAACATCATCGAGACGCGGCATGCCGAGCACGTCAA
>CBIHPZ010000492.1:0-3819 GCA_966211865.1 uncultured Aquabacterium sp. | reverse complement strand
AGGAACTGCTGCCGCTGGTGGCGCAGCAGCTTCAGGCCGCGCGGCCGGCGCAAGCGTGATCAACCCCCCGCCGCCTTGAACCGGATGAAATGCGCCGAGGACCACACCTTGCTGTCGTCGCGCTGGCGGCCGTGGAAGTAGACCGGGCGGTGGCCGAAATCGGCATTGCGGGCATCGACGCTGATTTCGCCCGTTAGAGCGCGTGGCAGCGCGGCATCCGTCAGCCGTTCCAGCGCCAGGAACAGTTCGGTGCCGCCCAGGTCGAGTTGCAGCCGGCCTGAGCGCAGCAGGTCGGCGCCCGTGATGCTCCAGTGGAAGTCGGGCCGGTGCACGAAGGGGTTGCGCGCCAGCGGGTTGCCCACCTTCACGAAGGCATCGATCGTGCCTTCCACGGTGATGCGCAGGTCGGCCAGCGCGCCCACTTCGATCTCGATGCTGTCGGCGTCGCCATAGGTGTCGCTGCGGAAGGCGATCTCGGTGGGGCCGCTGCGCCAGGCGGATTCCTCGGCATGCTCGAAGCCCGAGCCGCTGAAGTTGAGCAGGTTGCTGCCCTCCAGGCGGATGCGGCCCTGCCAGGCGGCCCAGCGGTAGCGGTCGGGAATGCGCGCGCCGCCCCAGCGCAGGCGGATGCGGCGGTCGGAGTAGCCCAGCTCGCGGTGCAGGTCGCGTTCCCAGATGACGCCGGTGTGGTCGTGCGCGGCGATGTATTCCCAGCCGGCCTGGCCCAGGAAGTGGTAGCGCAGCGTGGCGTCGCCTTCGTGCTCGAAGGCCTCGCCCTGCGCGTGGCGGCCGCAGTGCACCAGCAGCGCCGCATGCTCGCCGGTGGTGGCCCAGGTGCGGCGCGCGCGCAGCGCGCGGCCGATGCTGCGCTTGTCCAGCGATTCCGACAGCACGCCGGTCAGCCCCCCGTGCACGCCGAACACCTGCACGCCCGGCGCGCCGCCGCCGGGGCGGCCGCGGTGCTCGTCGCTGTTGGCGGCCACGCCCAGCTGGTAGCCGCGGCGGATCACGTCCTGGTACAGCCAGCCGAAATGGCCCCAGGTGGACGCGATCTCGACCAGGCGCTCCAGCTTCGGGTGGTGCCAGTCGGGGATGTAGCGGCGGCCGCCGACGTGCGGCAGCAGCAGGTGGTTGTCGGCATCGTCCAGGTAGGCCGACCACAGCTCCTCCACCGGCCAGCGGCCGGTCTGCACCTCGTGGCCTTTCATGTCCTCGTTCCACAGGAAGGTGCGGTTGTGCTCGCCTTTCTCGTTGTACGGAAAGGCGGGTGGCGAATCGCCCAGGAAGACCACGTTGTGGTCGCCGCCGGCGGTGGAACTGCCGCACCATTCCTGCACCGGGTAGACGACGAAGCGGCCGGGTTCGTCGAAGGGCTTGACCTGGTCGAGGCCGGCGGCCCAGTGCTGGTCGGTGATCTGGAAATCGTTGGCGGTGTAGCCGAAGACGTCGATGCCGCCGATGTCGCGTGCATAACGTGCGTTGTACGCGGGGCTGTTGGTGCCCACGGTGTCGTGCGCGTGCACGTGCAGGTCGGCGTAGTACGGCCGCGCGGTGGGGAAGGCCTCGTCCACGTCGATGTGGAACTCGGCCGCCGGCAGGTGGGGCAGGGCGGGGATGTCGGCCACCAGGCGGTGCGGGCCGGCGGCCAGCGCGGCGGTGTCGAAGCCGGCGCTGGCCCAGCCCTGCGCGGGCAGCGGCAGGGCCTGCGTGGCGATGGGCTGCCCCTCGCGTTCGATGCGCAGGCGCGCTTCCGTTCCCAGGTCCTGCACGATGTTGCCCCAGCGGTCCAGCGCCGACAGCCGGCCCTGCAGCGCCTGCCCCGGCCGCGTGAAGCGCGGTGCGTTCAGGAACAGCCGCGCCGCCGGGCCGTGCACCACCTTCAGGCTGACGTCGCCCGGCACCGCGACGAAGCGCGAGGTGCCCAGCGGGTCGACGTAGAGCCGGAAGCGGAAGCCGTCTTCGACGAAGGTCTGCACGCGCGTGCCGGGGCCGCCGGCGCGGCGGTCGCCCAGGCGGATGACGATGCGGTCGCCGGCGTTGAGGTAGCCGTCCACCACGTCCACGATCACCGCCTTCTGGTAGGGCCGCTCATGGCCCTTCTGGTCGAAGCGGATGGCCAGCGACTGCACGGTGGCGGGGCTTTGCCCGGGCACCAGCGGCGCGGCCTGGTATTCGGCGCTGATGTAGTTGGCGCCGGCCGGGTCCACGGTCTGGAACAGCGCCCAGTCGGAATAGAACTTGAACGTGGCCTTGAGCCAGGCTCCGTCGGCAACGCCGCCGGCGCCCACTTCGTACGTTAGGACGATTTCCTGCCAGCTGCCGGCTTCCACTTCGCTCAGGTTGCAGCTGACGCGGCCGGCGAAGGGCAGCTGCTTGCTGCGTTCGTACAGGCCTTGCGGCGCGGTGTGCGGCCCCAGGCGTTCGCGCAGGGCCTGGGCTCGGCCGGCGAGGTCGCCGGCGTCAACGTGGTGGGTGGGTGAGGGCGTGCCGATGCTCATGCTGCGATCACTCCGCCTTCAGGCCGGTGGCCTTGACCAGGGCCGCGAACTTCTGCGATTCATGGCGCAGCAGCCCGCCGAAATGCGCCGACGGGTAGCCGGTGGCGCGCACGCCCTGGCGCGCCAGTTCAGCCTGCACCGCCGGCGTGGCGACGATGTGCCGCACCGCGTTCGCCAGCCCGTCGACCACCGCCGCGGGCGTGCCGGCCGGTGCGAACAGGCCGAACCAGGTGCCGGCGCGGAAGCCCGTGTACGTGCTGTCCACCGTGGGCACGCCGGGCAGCAGCGGGTGCGGCTTCTCGCCACCCACCGCCAGCGCGGCGAGGCGGCCGGACTGGATGTGCGGCAGCGCGGGTCCCACGGCGATGAACATCAGGTCCACCTGGCCGGCCACCACGTCGGCCAGGCCCAGCGGGCCGCCGCGGTAAGGGATGTGGGTGACGAAGATGCCGGCCTGCTGCTTCAGCACCTCCATGGCGAACTGCTGCGGGCTGCCGTTGCCGGCCGATGCGTAGTTCAGCCGCCCGGGCTGGCGCCGCGCCGCGGCCAGGAAGTCCTGCAGCGTCTTGAAGCCGTGCCGCGGGTGGGCGACCAGCACGAAGTCGGTCTCGCCCAGCGAGGCCACGGGCACCAGGTCGCTCTGCGGCTTGTAGGGCAGGCCGGGCTGCAGGTTGGGCAGGATGGTGATCGGCCCGTCCGCGCCCAGCAGCAGCGTGTGGCCGTCCGGCGCCGCCTTGGCCACCGCATCGGCCGCGACGATGCCGCCGGCACCGGGGCGGTTTTCCACCACCACCGTCTGGCGCAGGTCATCGGCCAGGCGCGTGCCGACCACGCGCGCGGTGATGTCCGCCGCGCTGCCGGGTGTGTTGGGCACCAGCACGCGGATGGTGCCGGCCGGCGGCGTGGCCTGGGCCAGCGCGGCCGCGACTGGGAAGAGGGCGAGTCCGAGGCCGATGGCTCGGCGCAGCAGGGAAGGGGCTGGCATGCGAATGACGCGGAGGACCGAAAGCGCGGCATTCTGGAGAGCGGCGTGCGCGGGCCGAACGAAGGTTTTGGCTTGTGCTTAGACGGTGCCGGCATACCGGGCGCCCGAGCAGTGGCGCCGGATCATGAACCGTAAGAACCGCCCCCGTGGGCAACGGAGGCCATGGCTTCAAAGGCGCCCGTCCCGCCGCGCCGGCCGCCGGTGCGGGCCATCGGGGCCGGCATCACCCGCCGCCGGATGCGTGCCGTGCCCTCAAGCGCTCCAGGTCGAGCTGGTCGTCAATGAGTTCGAGCAGTTCCTGGGCGCTGTCCGCTTCGGCCTCGCTGCCCTCGGCCA
>CBIHPZ010000491.1:0-3823 GCA_966211865.1 uncultured Aquabacterium sp. | reverse complement strand
TGTTCAAGAACGCCGGCCACAAGCTGGGCGCCTGGCACGACGTGGCGTGGATGGGCCTGGCGCTGCGGCCGGTCGAAGCCGGAGTCGAACCGGCGCCACCGATCGCGCTGCCGCAGCTGCCACCGGGGCTCCTCGCCGGCCCCTGAGCCGGTGCAATTCCACACGCGCGGGCATTGCTGCACCGCCGCGCGCACTCGAGACCACGGCCGCGCCGCCGACATCCCGGTATCGAGCCGCTTCGCCCCATGCCGATGTCCGCACCCACCCCGCCCGCCCGCGCCGCGCACGCGGGTGCCGCGACCACCGGCATGTCGCGCACCGCGTTCTGGCTGATGCTGCGCCGCATCGCCGTCTTCGCCGGCGGCGTCGACCTGGTCTACCTCGTCGTGTTCTTCCTGCTCGGCATGCCGGTGATGGCGCTGCTGAACCTCGTCAGCCTCGGCATGTACGCCACCGCCTGGTGGCTGCTGGGCCGGCGGCGCAACCTGCCCGCGGTGCTGCTGATGTGGACCGAGGTGATGGTGCACGCCGGCCTCTGCACCGTGCTGCTGGGCTGGGCCAGCGGCGCGCACTACTTCCTGCTGGTCTTCATCGCTGCGGTCGCGGTCAGCCGCACGCCCAGCCACGCCACCGCCGCGCTGGTCTTCCTGCTGCTGGCCTACCTCGGACTCGACGCCGCGACCCAGGTGATTCCGGTGCGCTACCCGCTGCCCGACACGGCGACCACCGCGCTGCGCTGGCTCAGCATCAGCATCGTGTTCGTGATGTTCGGCTACACCGGCCGCTATTACGTGCAGCGCGTGGCCGAAGCCGAGGCGCGGCTGCGCGACCTGGCGACCACCGACGCGATGTCCGGCCTGTGGAACCGCCGCCATTTCCAGGCCCTGGCCGAAGGCGAGCTGGCTCGCGCACGCCGGCAGGGCAGCGCGCTGGCCGTGGTGCTGGCCGACATCGACCACTTCAAGCAGGTCAACGACCGCTACGGCCACGAGGCGGGCGACCATGTGATCCGCCACGTGGCGAAGACCATGCGCGAGCAGCTGCGCGCTGGCGACCTGATCGGCCGCTGGGGCGGCGAGGAATTCATCCTGCTGCTGCCCGGATGCGATTCCGCCGGCGCGGCCCAGCTGTGCGAACGCATGCGCCAGCACGTGGCGCGCTCGCCCTGCGACGCCGGCGGCCAGCAGATCCCGGTGACGGTCTCGTTCGGCGTGATGCCGCTGCCCCTGGACGAGCCCTTCGAGCTGGCCGTGCGGCACGCCGACGGCGCCCTCTATCGCGCAAAGCGCGCGGGACGGGACCGGGTGGTGGCGGGGATGGCGGCGTAGCCCGTGGCCCGTCCGCGGCCTGGGTGCCCGGCGGGATGTGCCACCGGGTGTGGCGGTCCGCCCAGCGCTGACCTGTTCAGCAGATGCTGCCGCCGATGCTTTTGCCAGTTATCAAGTCGAAGCCGAACTGGCAGCGGAATTCACCCGAGGCACTGCGCTGGCAGGCCAGCTTGTCGCCATCGCGCGAGCGGAAGCGCACGCCGGGCTCGGCGCCGCAGCGATCGACCCGATCCGGACCGATGGCGGCAAACAGGTCCTGCGCGGCGCGGCCGGTTACTTCGAAAGCCACCTTGGCATCGCGCCCGTCCGGCTTCACCGGATCACCCAGTCCGCCGCCATAGACGGCGTACTCGACCTTGGCGGTCCGATAGGAAAACACCCACTCAGCCGCCGTTCCCGCCACGGGCACGGCCAACACTGCCAGCAGCAGGCCGAATGGGACGCGTCTTTTATAGGCTAGGAATTGCCTGTACCCATCGTCAATCGGCACAGGCATTCCCGTCGCGCAGGCAAGAGGGGCTCGATTACTTCAGCGCCTTGAAGCGCAGCCGGTGCGGCCGGGCGCCTTCTTCGCCCAGGCGCTTCTTCTTGTCGGCTTCGTATTCCTGGTAGTTGCCGTCGAAGAAGAACCACTGCGAATCGCCTTCGCAGGCGAGGATGTGGGTGGCGATGCGGTCGAGGAACCAGCGGTCGTGGCTGATGACCATGACCGAGCCGGCGAATTCCAGCAGCGCGTCTTCCAGCGCGCGCAGGGTTTCCACGTCGAGGTCGTTCGACGGTTCGTCCAGCAGCAGCACGTTGCCGCCCTGGGCCAGGGTCTTGGCCAGGTGCAGGCGGCCGCGTTCACCACCAGAGAGCGAACCCACCAGCTTCTGCTGGTCGTTGCCCTTGAAGTTGAAGCGGCCGATGTAGGCGCGCGAAGGCATCACGAACTTGCCGACGATGATGTTGTCGAGGCCGCCCGAGACGTCCTCCCACACCGTCTTCTCCGCCGCCAGACTCTGGCGGCTCTGGTCGACGAAGGCCAGCCTCGCGGTCTTGCCGATCAGCACCTCGCCCGAGTCCGGCGTCTCCACGCCCTGGATCATGCGGAAGATGGTCGACTTGCCGGCGCCGTTGGGGCCGATGATGCCGACGATGGCGCCCGCAGGGACCTTGAAGCTGAGGTTGTCGATCAGCAGGCGGTCGCCGAAGCTCTTCGAGACGTTCTTGAACTCGATCACCTCGTTGCCCAGGCGCTCGCCGACGGGAATGAAGATCTCGTTCGTCTCGTTGCGCTTCTGGTATTCGACGTCGCTCAGTTCCTCGAAGCGGGCCAGGCGCGCCTTGCTCTTGGCCTGGCGGCCCTTGGCGTTCTTGCGCACCCACTCCAGTTCCAGCTTCATCGCCTTGGTGCGGGCGTCCTCGGTGCGCTGTTCCTGCTCCAGGCGCTGTTCCTTTTGCTCCAGCCAGGTGGAGTAGTTGCCCTTGTACGGAATGCCGCGGCCGCGGTCCAGTTCCAGGATCCACTCGGCGGCGTTGTCGAGGAAGTAGCGATCGTGGGTGATGGCCACCACGGTGCCGGGGAAGCGCTTGAGGAACTGCTCCAGCCAATCGACCGACTCGGCGTCCAGGTGGTTGGTGGGTTCGTCGAGCAGCAGCATGTCGGGCTTGCTCAGCAGCAGGCGGCACAGGGCCACGCGGCGCTTTTCACCGCCGGACAGCGGGCCGATCTTGGCGTCCCACGGCGGCAGCTGCAGCGCGTCGGCGGCGATCTCCATCACGTGGTCGGTGTTCTCGCCGCCGGCGGTGGCGATGATGGCCTCCAGCTCGGCCTGCTCGGCCGCGAGCTTGTCGAAGTCGGCGTCGGGCTCGCCGTAGGCGGCGTACACCTCTTCCAGCCGCTTCTGCGCGGCCAGGGCGCCGCCGATGCCCTCTTCCACCGCCTGGCGCACGGTCTGCTCGGGGTTCAGCTGCGGTTCCTGCGGCAGGTAGCCGATCTTGAGATCGGGCATCGCCTGCGCTTCGCCCTCGATGTCCTTGTCGAGGCCGGCCATGATCTTCAGCAGCGTGGACTTGCCCGAGCCGTTCAGGCCGAGCACGCCGATCTTGGCGCCGGGGAAGAAGGACAGCGAGATGTCCTTCAGGATCTGCCGCTTCGGCGGCACGATCTTGCCGACGCGGTTCATGGTGAAAACATACTGCGCCATTACATGGCCCTCCGTGAACGAAGTGAGCGGAGGCCGCCGAAGGCGGGCAGTTGTTTCGCTAAAACATACTGCGCCATTACACGGCCCTCCGTGAGCGAAGCGAATGGAGACCGCCGCAGGCGGGCAGTTGTTTCGTTAAGACGTACTGAGCCATGGATGGGTCTTGGTCGAGAGAGGACGACAAGGCGGGCCGCCGCGCTGCGGCGCCTAAGGGCGGCCGCGGAACCGCGTATTGTCGCCGCTTGCCGCGACGGGTCGGCGCGAACGCGGATTCAGCCCGGTCCGGGCCGACCCGGCCGCTCGCCG
>CBIHPZ010000490.1:0-3826 GCA_966211865.1 uncultured Aquabacterium sp. | reverse complement strand
ACCACTTGCCCGGCAGGTTGCGCGCCAGGCAGAAGCCGCCTTCGGCCAGCGGCTCGACGAAGCCGCCGCGCTGCAGGTCCTTCACCAGCCGGCTCACCATCTCGCGCGAGCAGCCCAGGCGGTGCGCCATTTCCTGGTGGGTCAGCCGTTCCTCGAGCACGCGGCGGCCGTCGGACTGCGTCGTGGCCAGGGATTCCAGCAGCTGCTTGAGCCGGCCGTAGACGTCGTTCAGCGCCATCTGCCGGGCGCTCAGCGTGGCGGCGCGGGCGCGGCGGATGACCTTGGCGAGCAGCTCGAAGGCGAACTCGGGGCGCTCGGCGATGTAGGCCTGCAGGGTGCGGCGGGTGATGACCACGCAGGTGCTGGGCTCCACCGTCATCACGCTGGCCGAGCGCGGGCCGCCGTCCAGGCTCATTTCGCCGATGTACTCGCCGGGGCCGTAGACGCCGTAGGTGATCTCGCGCTCGCGGTCGCCCACGCTGTAGGCGCGCAGCTTCCCGGACAGGATGATGAACAGCGTCTCGCCGACGTCGCCCTCCTGGATCAACAGCGTGCCGCGGCGGTATCGCCGCACCTCGCCACGCGCCGCGAGGTCGCGCAGCGCATCGCTCATCGGGGGGGTTTCAACGGCTGTGAGGGTGGCTTCCATCGGTGCTGCAGACCGCCCCACACGGCGGGCGGCCAACGCGCGATGCTAATGCAGCAGCGCCACGGGACTTGCGGCCCGTGGCAACGATTGGTTCGGCCGGCACCCCGGCGCGGCCGTGGCAGGCCGCTGGCGTGTCGCGTTCAGGTGGCCCGCTTGCTGCCGCCGGCGCTGCGGCGGCTGGGGCGCGGCGGTTCGGGCGCCACCACGCCCTGCAGGGCGCTGACCAGCGGCGGCAGCATCGCCACCTGGCGCACCAGCGCGCGGATGCTGCCGGACTGGGTCTTGGCGCGGATGCTGCCGATCTGGGTGCGGATGGTGGCCAGGCCCACGCCCTGGCGCTGGGCGATCTCCACCGGCGTGAGGTCGGCGCACAGGCCCTTCACCACGGCGGTCTCGGCCAGCGTCAGGTTGTGCGCGCGCGCGAACCACTCGACCGTGAGCTCCTCGCACACGTGGCGCTTGCCCATCACCAGCAGCACGCCGCGGGCACTGTCGGTGGGCAGCTCGGCCAGCGGCACGATGGCGACGGTGACCCGCTCCGCCGTGTCGCCCAGCTTCAGCAGCCGGCGCAGCCCGCGCTGGGCGCCCTGCAGCGCGTCCTGCAGCATCTGCGCGTCGTGCGGGTAGCCGGCCTGCAGCTCGTCGCCCACCAGCATCAGCGGGTGGCCACGCTCCAGCTCGCGGCGCGCCGCGCGGTTGGCATGGCACACGCGTCCTTCGGACGTCAGCAGCAGCAGGCCGTAGTCGACCTCGTCGATCACCTGGGCCAGGCGGCGCTGGGACTGGGCGGGCGTGCGGCGCCGCTCCGGGCCGGCGTAGCGGCGTTCGCGCTCACGCGCGGCGAGTGCCGCGGCGGTGGGCTTGCCATCGGCTTGGGCCAGGGCGCCGCGCAGGTCGCGCGGCAGTTCGAGCATGTTCAGCATCGGGTCCTCCTGTGCCCGCCCGGGTGCAACAGGTCCCGGGTCAGGCAATACCCGAAGCGTAGGTAATCAATGTTGGGGATGACGGTGAATCTGCGCGTCCCGATCTGTGATGGATTCACGTCACCTGATGTAAGCCCGCGGTCCGATTCAGGGCGGGCGGGGGCGCTGGGGCGGGCTCGGGTGGCGGCGCCCACAGCTGCCGGGTGAACGGCTCGGGCGAGCTTGGGAGCGATCGGCGGTAGCTGCGGACTCCCGAGCCGAGCCAAGCCAAGCCAAGCCAAGCCAAGCCAAGCATTAAGCCGAGCCGAGCAGGAGCCAAGCAGGAGCGTGCCAAGCCGGGCCTGGGAGGCTGGGCGAAGGCCCACGCCAGCCTGTGGCGGGTGCCGGGTCCTTCAGGTCCCTTGCACGTAGGGGTTGCTGCGCCGCTCGCGGCCGAAGCTGCTTTCGGGGCCATGGCCGGGGATGAAGACCGTCTCGTCGCCCATCGGCCACAGCCGGCCGGTGATGCTGGCGATCAGCGTGGCGTGGTCGCCGCCGGGGAAGTCGGTGCGGCCGATGCTGCCGGCGAAGAGCACGTCGCCGACGAAGGCGCGCTGGGCCTCCGCGCTGTGGAACACCACGTGCCCGGGCGTGTGCCCGGGGCAGTGCCGCACGGCCAGCGTGCTGCGGCCCACCTGCACGGTGTCGCCGTCGTCCAGCCAGCGCGTGGGTGCGAAGGGCTCGGCCGGCGGAAAGCCGAACATCTGCGACTGCTGCGGCAGCGCGTCGATCCAGAACTGGTCGGCCGGGTGCGGGCCGACGATGGGCAGGGCGTCCTCGCGCGCCAGGGTGCCGGTGGCGCCGGCGTGGTCGATGTGCGCATGCGTCAGCAGGATCTGCTTCAGCGTGATGCCCAGCCGCGCCACTTCGGCGCGCAGGCGCGGCAGCTCGCCGCCGGGGTCGACCACCGCGCCTTCCATCGTCTCGTCGCACCAGACGATGGAGCAGTTCTGCTGGAAGGCGGTGACGGGGACGGTCTGGTAGCGCAGCATCGGAAGCGGTCAGTTCGGCTGGGAAAGCGCACATTGTCCGGCCCGGCCACCGGGCCTCGGCGCGGCGTGGCACGGCAGGGCAGGCGCCGCGGCGTCGCAGGGCGACGGCCGCGACGTTCTTCGCAGGCCGCACGGGTCGCGCGGGCCCCAGGCCACCGATGACCGCTGCCGGCCCAAGTCCCGGCTGTGCCGCCGCGGCCGATAACCACCAAAAGGCGCGTCTACCGCGCGCCCGGTGGCGCCACCGATTCCCGCACCACGAGCCCCACGTCGAACACCACGCGGCGGCGCGGCTCGTCGGGCGCGCGCAGGCGGCGCAGCAGCTGCTGCACCGCTTCGACGCCCATCTCCGGCACCGGCAGCTCGATGGTGGTGAGCGGCGGCGCGCAGAGGTCGGTCCAGGGGATGTTGTCGAAGCCGATCACCGAGACGTCCTGCGGCACGCGCAGGCCCGCCGCGCGCAGTGCGCGGATGACGCCCACCGCGATCAGGTCGGCGCCGCAGATCACGGCGCTGGCGCGGCGTTCGGCCAGCAGGCGCAGCAGGTCCGGCTCCAGGTCGGCGGAATACGCGGCTTCCACCTCCCAGGCCAGTTCGCCACGCGCCTGCAGCAGGGCGCGGGCGCCGTCGGCCCGTTCACGCGCGCTGGAGGCGGCCAGTGGGCCGGTGATGAGGCCGATGCGGCGGTGGCCTGCGTCCAGCAGGCACTGCGCGGCCAGGCGGCCGCCGGTGGCGTAGTCGGCCAGCACGCAGTCGAAGCCGGCCACGCTGCGGTCCAGCACCACGGTGGGCACGCCGCCCAGGGTGGGCTGGCGCGCCGGGTCGTCGTCGATCGGGAACCACACCAGGCCGTCGACGCCGCGGCGCACCAGCGCGTCGATGGACTGCGCCTCCGCTTCCTTGGAGCCCTGGCTGTCGGTGAGGAAGACGCCGTAGCCCGCCTCGCGCGCGGCATTGATGACGGTCTGCGCCAGCAGCGGGAAGAAGGGGTTGGTGAGGTCGGGCAGCACGCAGCCCAGCGTGCCGGTGCGGCCGGTGCGCATGGCCTTGGCAGCGAGGTTCGGCTGGTAGCCCAGCTGCTCCGCCACGGCGATCACGCGGTCGCGCGTGGCCTGGCCCACCGAGCCGCCCTTGTTCAGCGAATAGGAGGCGGTGGCCAGCGACACGCCGGCGGCCTCGGCCACCTGCTTGAGCGTGACGCGGCCGCGCGCGTCATCGGCGGG
>CBIHPZ010000489.1:0-3828 GCA_966211865.1 uncultured Aquabacterium sp. | reverse complement strand
TCACCGCTCCTTGATCGCCGCCCGCCTGTTGTACCAATTCATGATCGCCGAGGTGCTGAGCGAGGTGAACAGGTACACGCCCATGATGATCGCGATGCACTCCACCGCGCGCCCGGTCTGGTTGATGGCGGTGTTGGAGATCGACACCACGTCCGGGTAGCCGATGGCCACGGCCAATGACGAGTTCTTCGTCAGGTTCAGGTACTGGTTGGTGATGGGCGGGATGATGACGCGCAGGGCCTGCGGCAGCACCACCAGCCGCATCTGCTGTCCGCGCGACAGGCCGATGGCGTTGGCCGCCTCCACCTGACCGCGCGGCACCGACTGGATGCCCGCGCGCACCACCTCGGCGACGAAGGCCGAGGTGTAGAAGACCAGGCCCAGCAGCACCGACAGGAATTCGGGCGTCAGCGCCCAGCCGCCCTCGACCGACAGGTCGCCCACCCGCGGCACGTTCCAGGCCGCCGGTGCACCGCCGATCAGCCAGCCGACGAAGGCCGCCACCGCGATGATCACCAGCGCCGGCCACGCCACCGGCCAGCGCCGGCCGGTGCGGTCGAAATGCGCCTGCACGCGCCGCGCCCACAGCCACGCCGCCAGCACACCGACCAACACACCCACGGCGGCGGCCACATGCCCCGCGCCCCACACCGGCACCGGGAAATTGAAGCCGCCCTTGCTGAGGAAGAACGCGCCCATCACCGACATCGGCTCCGCCGGGTCCGGCAGCCATTCGGTCAGCAGCAGGTACCACATCAAGAGCTGCAGCAGCACCGGCACGTTGCGGAACAGCTCGACGTAGCCGTAGCACAGGCCGCGCACCAGCGCGTTGGGCGAGAAGCGGCCGACGCCGAGCAAGGTGCCGATGATCGTGGTCAGCACGATGCCGATCAGCGCCACCCGCAGCGTGTTCAGCACGCCGACGCCGAAGGCCTTCCAGTACGGGTCCAGCGCGTCATACGGCACCAGCACTTCGCCGATGTCGAAGCCCGCGGGCTGCTTCAGGAAATCGAAGCCGCTCTGGATGCCGCGCACACGCATGTTTTCCAGCGTGTTGTGCGCCAGGAACCACACGGCCAGGACGATGAGCCCCAGCGCGATCACCTGGTACAGCAGGCCGCGCACCGCGCGGCTGCGCAAGCTCCAGTCCCGCTTCGCCTTCGGGGCGGCGCGCGCCGTCGTCATGCCTGGGGTGTCAGCAGCCCGGTGCTAACGCCTCAACGCACCGGCGGCGCGTACATGATGCCGCCCTTGTTCCACAGGTTGTTGACGCCCCGCGGCAGGCCCAGCTGCGACTTCTCGCCGACGTTGCGGTTGAACACCTCGCCGTAGTTGCCCACGGCCTTGATCGCGCGGTAGGCCCAGTCCTTGTCCAGGCCCAGCAGCTTGCCGGTGTCTTCGCTGGTGCCCAGGATGCGCTGCACCACGGGGTCGGTGCTGGTCTTCTGCTGGTCGACGTTGGCCTGGGTCAGGCCGTATTCCTCGGCCTCGATCAGCGCGAAGACGACCCACTTGGCGATGGCGAAGAACTCGTCGTCGCCGCGGCGCACCACCGGGCCCAGCGGCTCCTTGGAGATCAGCTCGGGCAGGATGATGTGGTCGGCCGGGTTCTTCGCTTCCTGCTTGCGGTAGGCGGCCAGGCCAGAGGCGTCCGTCGTGTAGGCCTGGCAGCGGCCGGAGAAGTAGGCGCCGTTCGCGGCTTCGACCTTCTCGAAGACCACCGGCTTGATGTCCAGCTTGTTGGCGCGCGAGAAGTCGGTGAGGTTCTTCTCCGTGGTGGTGCCGGACTGCACGCACACGGTCGCGCCTTTCAGCTGTTTGGCGCTCTTCACCTTGCCCTTGGCCGGCACCATGAAGCCCTGGCCGTCGTAGAAGGTGACGCCGGTGAAGTTCATGCCCAGCGAGGCATCGCGCGTCAGGGTCCAGGTGGTGTTGCGCGAGAGGATGTCGACCTCGCCCGACTGCAGCGCGGTGAAGCGCTGCTGCGCATTCAGCGGCACGTACTTGACCTTGCCGGCATCGCCCAGCAGCGATGCGGCGATGGCCTTGCACACGTCCACGTCCAGGCCGGTCCAGTTGCCCTGGCTGTCCGCCGCGGAGAAGCCCGGCAGCCCGGTGTTGACGCCGCACACCAGCTGCCCGCGCGCCTTGATCGCATCGATGGTCTTGCCGGCTTGCGCAGGCAGGGCCGCCAGCGCGAGGGAAGCGGCGGCCAGGGCGCCGGTGATCAAAGACTTCGCGGTCGCATGCGTCATGTCGAGCATCTCCTCATGGGGTTCGTCCAGGAGGCACCGGCGGGGTCGGCCGGCGCCGAGCGTGGGCGAGTATAGGGACGCAAGAAGCATGCAAACCCCGGCGCAACCCTAGGCGCCGATGGGCGCAGGGCCCGCGGTTGCGCGGCCAACGACAGCGTGGATTCAGGGCCGCGCGTGCGCCGAGGCCTCGGTGTCGTAGGTGCCGAAGAAGCGCACCACGCGCCCTTCGCGCAGCTGCCACACATGCACCCATTCGGTCTCGAAGACACCACCGCCGGGCAGCGCCTGCGTGCGCTCGAAGCCCAGCACGGTGACGTGATCGGCACCCGCCAGGAATTGCCGCGGCTCGAAGACCTGGATGCCTTCGTGCTTGGCGACGAGTCCGAACCACTCGGCCACCTGGCCGTGGCCGCGGAAGCTGCCCTTGAGCGGCGTCTTGCTGTCGCCCATGAAGCGCCATTCGACATCCGCATTCAGCAGCGCCAGCAACGCGGGCATGTCGCCGCGGCCGAAGGCGGCATAGACGTTCTGGACCGTGGTCAGGGCATCGCTCATCGCAAGTCTCCATCGGAAGTTGATGCACCGTGTACGGCCGCCGCGGCAGGCCGGATGCACCGCACCGAAGCCGCGCACGTGAAGTTCCGGGTGCGAAACTTCGGCCCATGACCTCCAGCCTCACGATCACCCGCCCCGACGACTGGCACCTGCACGTGCGCGACGGTGCCGCCATGGCCGCCGTGGTGCCGCACACCGCGCGCCAGTTCGGCCGCGCGATCATCATGCCCAACCTGCGGCCGCCCATCACCAGCACCGCCGCGGCCATCGCCTACCGCGACCGCATCAAGGCCGCGGTGCCCGAGGGCCTGGCCTTCGAGCCGCTGATGACGCTGTACCTGACGGACCTGCTGCCGCCCGACGAGATCCGCCGCGCGCGCGAGGCCGGCATCGTCGCCGCCAAGCTCTACCCCGCGGGCGCGACGACCAACAGCGACGCCGGCGTCACCGACATCCGCAAGATCTACCCGGTGCTGGAAGCCATGCAGCGCGAAGGCCTGCTGCTGCTGGTGCATGGCGAAGTCACCGACCCCGCCACCGACGTGTTCGACCGCGAGGCGGTCTTCATCGACAGGGTGATGCGCCCCTTGCGGCAAGACTTCCCGGGCCTGAAGGTGGTGTTCGAGCACATCACCACGCGCGAAGCCGCGCAGTACGTGGCGGAGGCCGATGCGCTGACCGGCGCCACCATCACCGCCCACCACCTGCTCTACAACCGCAACGCCATCTTCCAGGGCGGCCTGCGTCCGCACTACTACTGCCTGCCGGTGCTGAAGCGGGAACAGCACCGCCAGGCGCTGGTGGCCGCGGCGACCTCGGGCAGCGCGAAGTTCTTCCTGGGCACGGACAGCGCGCCGCATGCGTCGGTCATGAAGGAAGCCTCCGTCTGCGGCGCCGGCTGCTTCACGGCGCTGAGCGCGATGGAGCTGTACGCCGAGGCCTTCGACCAGGCTGGCGCACTGGACAAGCTGGAAGCCTTCGCCAGCCTCAACGGCCCGGCGTTCTACGGCCTGCCGGT
>CBIHPZ010000488.1:0-3830 GCA_966211865.1 uncultured Aquabacterium sp. | reverse complement strand
GGTGCGACATCTGCACCACCTGGCGGTCGATGATGTCGCGGCACAGGTTCAGCTGCTCTTCGCCCAGGGCGCTGTGGCGCAGCACGGCCACGGCATTGCGGATTGGGGCCAGCGGGTTGCGCAGCTCGTGCGCCAGCGTGGCGATGAAGTCGTCCTTGCGCCGGTCGGCCTCGCGCAGCGAGCGTTCGCTGGCGTGCAGCTCGTCCAGCAGCCGGCTGCGTTCCAGCATGGCGGAGACCTGGTCGCACACCGTCTGGATGACCTGCAGGTCGCCGTCGCGGAAGCGTTCACGCGTGGTGGAGACGAAGGCGGCCACGCCGCACACCTGGCCGCCGGCCGTGAGCGGAAAGCCGGCGTAGCAGCGCGCGCCCTGCGACTTCAGCTGCGCGGCCTCGTCCAGCTCGCAGCCCTGCAGCTGCTCGATGACCAGCGGCGCGCGCCGGCGCGCCACGATGCCGCAGAGCGAGGCGTCCATCGCCACCTGCGCCATGGCGCCACGGCCCTCTTCCTGCAGGCCGTGGCTGGCCTGCAGGCACAGCGTGCCGGGCGTGGCGCCGAGGCCGTAGGCCAGGTAGATCTCGCCGCCCACCGCCTGGCGCACGCGGTCGAACAGCTCGCGGCGGATGGGCCCGTCGGGGTCCTGCGGTCCCATGATCAGCGACTGCCCGGCCTGCGACAGCAGGTTCAGCTGGCGCAGCCGCTGGTGCAATGCACGTTCGCCGCGCTTGCGTTCGGTGATGTCGCGCGCGATGAGCGAGCTGCCGCAGGGCTGGCCGGCCTCGTCCAGCAGCGGCGCGATGCTCATCGACACGGGAATGCGGTGGCCGTCGCGGTGGCGACGCTCGGTCTCGATGTGCTTGAGCCGCTCGCCGGCGCGCAGGCGGCGGTGCAGCCCGGCTTCCTCGGCGCGGCGCTCGGGCGGCACGATCTCGTCCAGTGACGCGCCGATCATCTCGTCGGCGCTGAAGCCGAAGAGCCGTTCCGCGCCGCCGTTCCAGGAGGTGATGCGCCGCTCCAGGTCGGCGCCGACGATGGCGTCGTCCGACGAGGCGACGATGCCGGCCAGGTGGGCGATGCGCTGCTGCATCTGCACCCGCTCGGTCACGTCGACCAGGGCCACGCGGCATTGCGGCATGTCGCCGGCTTCCAGGCCCACCAGCATCATCTGCATCGACACCCAGCGCACCGGCCGGTCGCCCTGTGCCAGCCGCAGTTCCAGCTGCTGCATGCCGGCGCGGCGCGCCAGCAGCGACAGGCTGCGCAGGAAGGCCTGCCGGTCGTCCGGGTGCAGGTGGTCGATGAGGCGGCGCCGCGCCAGTTCCGCCGGGGGCAACGCCAGCAGTCCCAAGTGCACGAGGGCCAGCCGGTTGGACTCGACGATGAGGCCGTCGAAGCCGATCGTCACGTAGCCGACCGGCGCGTGCTCGTAGAGGTCCAGGTAGCGGTCGCGCGAGGCTTCCAGCTGCAGCTGCGCCTGGCGCAGCTGCTCGTTCTGCATCTCCAGCTCGATCTGGTGGACGCTGAGTTCATGCGCTAGGCGCTCGGCCTGGGTGCCCTCCGCCGGCGGCTCGGACGCCGCGGGGCGCCCGGTGTGGCCGGAGTCGTCGCCGGGCCCGGACATCACGCACCCGCGGCCGCAGAGGTGCCGTCGCCCTGCGCCACGATGTCCGCGGCCTGGCGCGCCAGCAGGTCCAGCAGGCGCATGGTGCGCTCGTCGGGCCGGTGCGGGCGGCGGTAGTGCAGGGTCAGCAGGCCCAGCGGGGCGCCGCTGCGGGCGGTGAGGGGCAGGGCCGTCATGCCGCGCACCCCGGCATCGCGCAGGGCGCCGGCGAGGGCGGCGGGCTGGAACGTTTCATGGTGATGCACGTCCTCGACGATGGTCTTCTCCCCGTGGGCAACCGCCATGCCCCACGCGGCGCCCGCTTCGGTCCAGCGCGCGACGAATCGTTCGTCCAGGTTGCGCTGCGCCAGGAGTTCGAGTGTGCCCCTGTCCGCAGCCAGCAGGCGAATGTCCCCCATGTCGGCAGCGCCGATCACCAGCGCGGCGTCCACCACCTGTTCCAGGGCCGGCCCCAGGCCCAGCTCGCCGGTGCGCAACGCGGCGACGGCCTGCAGCCGCGAGAGGGCATCCATGTCGCTGGCCGTGGAAGCCGCGTCGCTGCCGCTGTCCAGCGGCCGCCGGTCGCTGCCGTCGAAAGAGAGCGTCAGGATGGAGCTGGCACGGCCGCGCGCGTCGCGGATGGCGCTGACCCGCTCGTGCGCCCACACCCGCGAGCCGTTCTTGCGCACCACGCGCTTGTCGAGCTGGAAGTCTTCGCCGCCCTGGGCCAGTGCCTCGTAGCGGGCCTGGGCGCGCGGCAGGTCCTCGGGGTCGGTCACGTCGCGCAGGCGGCGCTGCAGCAGCTCGTCGCGGGTGTAGCCCAGGGTCTCGCACAGGCGGTCGTTGACAAAGAGGAAGCGGCCTTCCAGGTCGGTCTCGCTGACGCCGGCGTAGGCCTGGCTGATGAAGGCGTTGAGCCGGGCCTCGCTGTCGCGCAGGGCCTGCTCGGTCTTCTTGCGTTCGGTGATGTCCACCAGCGTCAGCACCGCGCCCTCGATCAGGTTCTCCATCGTGCGGTAGGGGCGGATGCGCATCAGGTACCAGGCGCCGCTCTTGATCTGCACCTCGGCTTCCTTGGGCACCAGGGTGTCCAGCACGTCGCGGATGTCGTCCACCATGCGGTCGTAGCCCACCACGTTGGCCACCACGTGCTCCAGCGGGCGGCCGATGTCGGTGGCGATGAGGTTGATGACCTGCGTGGCCGCCGGCGTGAAGCGCGAGATGCGCAGCTGGTGGTCGACGAACAGCGTGCCCACGCCGGTGCCGGCGAGCAGGTTGTTCATGTCGTTGTTGGCGCGCGAGAGGTCGGCCACCTTGTCCTGCAGCTCGGCATTGACGGTGGACAGCTCCTCGTTCACCGACTGCAGCTCTTCCTTCGAGGTCTCCAGCTCCTCGTTGGTGGACTGCAGCTCCTCGTTGACCGACTGCATCTCCTCGTTGGTGGACTTCAGCTCCTCGTTGGTGGTCTCCATCTCCTCCAGCGTGGTCTGCAGGTACTCGTCCTTGGCGCGCAGCTCCTGCTCCAGCGCGGCGATGCGGCCGCCGGTGTCGCCTTCGCCCGCGTTGGGCCCGTCGGCGGGGCCGGGGTGCTCGGGCGTTTCCTCCAGCACCACCAGGTACACCACCGACGCCGCGGTGCCCGAGCCGATGTCCACCGGCCGCAGCGTGAGGTTGGCGTTGATGTGGTGGCCGTTCGACTTCACCCGCAGGCCGCTGTAGTGCACCGGCTCCTTGTGGGCCACCACCTTGTGCAGCGCGATGGTCAGCTCGCGGCGCAGGCCTTCGCGCGCCATCGGCAGGATGTTCATCGCGGCGTCGCCATCGGCCGGTTCCAGGAACTGGCCGGTGCGCCCGATGATGTGCAGGATCTGCCCGCGGCCGTTGATCAGCACGCCGGCCTGCGCGTAGTGGCGCAGCAGCGCCTGCTCGGTGATCTGGCGCAGGCTGCCGGCCTCTTCCTCGCCGGGGCCGCTGGCGCTGGCCTGGTGGGACCGCTCGGCCTGCTCCAGCAGCAGCGGCGGCGTGAAATCGGACAGCGTGGGCCGCGTGTGGCCGTGCTCGTTGGCCAGGCGGAAGTACAGCTTCCACTTGCGGTCCACCACGCTGAAGAGGCGCGCCGAATCGCCCACGGTTTCCGAGGTGCCCAGGAACAGCGCCCCGCCCGGCACCAGCGCATAGTGGAACAGCGGGATCAGCTTCTTCTGCACCTCCACGTTCAGGTAGATCAGCA
>CBIHPZ010000487.1:0-3831 GCA_966211865.1 uncultured Aquabacterium sp. | reverse complement strand
GCCGTCAAGGGCCTGAGCATGGACCAGGCCGTCAAGCGCATGCGCGGCGAGCCCAGCACCAAGGTCAGCCTCACGGTCTACCGCAAGGCCGAGAACCGCAGCTTCCCGGTCACCATCGTGCGCGAGGAAATCCGCGTGCAGAGCGTGCGTGCCAAGCTGGTCGAGCCCGGCTACGCCTGGGTGCGCGTGAGCCAGTTCCAGGACCGCACCGTCGAAGACTTCGTGCGCAAGCTGGAAGACATCCAGAAGTCCGACGCCAACCTGAAGGGCCTGGTGCTGGACCTGCGCAACGACCCGGGCGGCCTGCTGGAAGGTGCCGTCGCCATCTCCGCCGCCTTCCTGCCGAAGGATGCGGTGGTGGTGTCCACCAATGGCCAGATTCCCGATTCGAAGTCGACGCTGAAGGCCTCGCCCGAGTACTACCAGCGCCGCGGCGGCGCCGACGTGCTGAAGCGCCTGCCGGCTTCGCTGAAGACGCTGCCGATGGTGGTGCTGGTGAACGAAGGCTCCGCCTCCGCGAGCGAGATCGTGGCCGGCGCCCTGCAGGACCACAAGCGCGCCATCATCATGGGCTCGCAGACCTTCGGCAAGGGCTCGGTGCAGACGGTGCGCCCGCTGTCGGCCGAAACCGCGCTGAAGATCACCACCGCGCGCTACTACACGCCCACCGGCCGCTCGATCCAGGCCAAGGGCATCGTGCCGGACGTGTGGCTGGACGAGACCGCCGAAGGCAACGTGTTCGCCGCCCTGCGCATGCGCGAGGCCGACCTCGAGAAGCACCTGATGAACGGCGACGAGAAGAAGGACGAAGCCCGCGAGAAGGCGCGCGAGGAAGCGCGCAAGAAGCTGGAAGAGCAGTCCGCCAAGAGCAAGGAAGGGCCGAAGCCGCTGCCCGAGTTCGGCAGTGCCGAGGACTTCCCGCTGCAGCAGGCGCTGAACCAGCTGAAGGGCCTGCCCGTGGCGGTCAGCAAGTCGCAGGTCGAGCGCAAGGCCGAGCTGACGGTCGACAAGAACTGAGGCGCCGGGCGGCCGGTGCCGCCGCGCGCGCTCGATGCAAGGCAAGGCCCGCTTCACGCGGGCCTTTGTCATTCTGGCCGGCAGCATGCGGCCGGCTTCATGCCGCCAAGCACAGGCGACCGTTGTTGATGGGGCCCGCCCCGTGCGGGCCCTCGTGCTTAGCAGCCGCGATGCGCGCCTTGCGCCGCGCCGCGGCGGCGCGGACATCGACGTCCCGCGGTGATCGCTTCGCCGCTTAGCGATCGGCAATCATCGAAGGCCGCCCGCCCTCATCGATGCGCCGTCCGCCGCCGGTCGCCGCCATGGCCCGCTGCCGCGCCGCGGCCGGTGCCGTGCAACTGCCGCCGTCCGCATGGCGCAGGGCGGTTGCCAGCAGCGGCTCGACGGGGCTGCCAAGGGGCTTGCTCCAGTCCTCCGCCACCGCGCAGGTGGGGCGCAGCCCGTCGAAGTAGCGGCCCTCGCCGTTGGCATTCACCGACTCGAAGTTGACGACGTTGTAGGTGGTGCCGCAGAAGTCGTCGTGCGGCACGAAGCCCACCGGCTTGCCGCAGGTGGTGTCGCCCACCAGCACCACGTTCACGAAAGGCCGCAGGCCGTTGGCGAGTTGCTCGCTGGCCGAGCAGGTGCGCTCGCCAGCCAGGATGTACACACGCTGCAGGCTCAGCGCCTGGGCCGGATCGCCGAAGGTATAGCTGTAGTTGTTCTCGCCCGCCCGCTTGCTGTTGTAGATCAGCGAAGCGTAGGTGCGCCCGGCCGACCGGGTCCCCCCGACCAGCGAGGCGATGTCGCGCCCCACGGAGACATAGCCGCCGCCGTTGTAGCGCAGGTCCACCACGACGTCGGTGACGCCGGCACTGCGAAACGAGGCGAAGGCCTCCGTGGCCGGCGACACCGCTTGCGTGACCATGTCCTTCACCATCACGTAGCCCACGCGCCGCCCGGCGGGGCTGGTCAGCACCTGCTGGGTGGGGACCGGCACGAGGTCGTAGCTCGCGGATTGCAGTGTCAGCGTGCGCGCTCCCCCCGCGCCAGCCAACTCGATCTTCAAGGTCTGGCCGGTATCGGTGGCCGTGAGGGGGCTGAAGTCGGCGGCAGCTATCAGTTCCGCCACCGGTCGGCCATTCAAGGACAGCACCCGGTCGCCGCGCACCACGCCCGCCGCGGCCGCTGGCGACCGGGGGTCGACATAGCGCACGTAGAGAGGCTGGTCAGGCCGGCCCTGCACTTCCAGCCCCGCCACGGCCACGCCAAAGCCGACCGTGCGGCCGTCGCCGAAGAAGCGGGTGAAGTCTTCCGTGCTCTGGTAGTAGCTCCAGCGGTCCGCCGGAACGCCGGCGCTGGCATTGCCCGGGTACAGCAGCGCGTTGAAGTAGGCGGCCACCGTGTGCGGGCCGTTGGCCGCCGGCTTCGGGCTGGTGGACGTCCAGAGGTACCAGTCGTCGAAGTACTCGGCCAGGGCCGCCTTGCGCGACGCCGGGTCGCAGTTCGTCACCCGCTTGGCGTTGCCATCGTCATTGCTGCTGCCACCGCCGCAGCCGGACAGCACCACCTGTGCCGCCATCGCCAGGGCGGCAAGGCCCTTCCAACGCCGCGCCACCGGCACCGCCTTGCACGCCGACTCGCGCGCCAGCGGCGCGCCTGCATCACATCGCATCGAATGCATTCCTCCGGGAAATCGGCGGCCGACCTGCCACCTACAATTCCCCAACCCCCGTAGCCTACCGGCGTTGACAGGCCTTCCACCTGCCGACGGTGCCCATTCGTTCCCTCCCATGACCGAACTCGCCAAGTCCTTCGAGCCCTCCGCCATCGAATCCCGCTGGGGCCCGCTCTGGGAACAGTCGGGCATCTACGAGCCGACGCTGGACCCGTCCAAGCCCTCGTTCTCGATCCAGCTGCCGCCGCCCAACGTCACCGGCACGCTGCACATGGGCCATGCGTTCAACCAGACGATCATGGACTCGCTGACGCGCTACCACCGCATGCGCGGCTTCAACACGCTGTGGGTGCCGGGCACCGACCACGCCGGCATCGCGACGCAGATCGTCGTCGAGCGGCAGCTGCAGGAAGCGGGCCTGTCGCGCCACGACCTCGGCCGCGAGGCCTTCCTGAAGCAGGTGTGGGACTGGAAGGCCAGCTCCGGCGCCACCATCACCCGCCAGATGCGCCGCATGGGCGACAGCGTGAGCTGGGGCCATGAGTACTTCACGATGGACGAGAAGCTCTCGACCATCGTCACCGACACCTTCGTGCGCCTGTTCGAGGAAGGCCTGATCTACCGCGGCAAGCGCCTGGTCAGCTGGGACCCGATCCTGAAGTCCGCGGTGTCGGACCTGGAGGTGGAGAGCGAGGAGGAAGACGGCTTCCTCTGGCACATCCGCTATCCGCTGGCGGACGGTTCCGGCTCGCTGGTCGTGGCCACCACCCGCCCCGAAACCATGCTGGGCGACACCGCGGTGATGGTCCACCCCGAGGACGAGCGCTACGCCCACCTCATCGGCCAGCAGGTGCGCCTGCCGGTGGCCGACCGGCTGATCCCCATCATCGCGGACAGCTACGTCGACAAGGACTTCGGCACCGGCGTGGTCAAGGTGACGCCCGCGCACGACCCCAACGACTACGCGGTGGGCCAGCGCCATGGCTTGCCGATGCTGACCATCTTCACGCTCGAAGCCAAGGTCAACGATGAGGCCCCCGAGGCCTACCGCGGCCTGGACCGCTTCGTCGCGCGCAAGAAGATCGTCGAGCAGCTGGACGCCGAAGGCCTGCTGGTCGAGACCAAGAAGCACAAGCTGATGGTGCCGCGCTGCGCCC
>CBIHPZ010000486.1:0-3842 GCA_966211865.1 uncultured Aquabacterium sp. | reverse complement strand
GACACCAAGACCGACGTCGGCTGGGGCCACCAGATCCGCAGCTACGTGCTCGACCAGAGCCGCATCAAGGACCTGCGCACCAACGTGGAAATCTCCAACACGCAGAAGGTGCTGGACGGCGACCTGGACACCTTCATCGTCGCCAGCCTGAAGCAGGGGCTGTGATCCGATGACGATCCAGGCCCTGCTGTTCGACCTCGACGGCACCTTGATCGACAGCATGCCCCTGCACCACGTGGCGTGGCGCGACTGGCATGCCGAGATGGCCCTGCCCTTCGATGAGGACGGCTTCTTCGTCGCCACCGCGGGCCGCACCAACCAGGAAATCCTGGCCGAGCTGTTCCCATCGCATTCCGACGATGAACGCGGCGCGATGGCCGAGCGCAAGGAAGACCTGTACCGCCTGGCCGCCGCCACGCAGCTGGGCGAGGTGCGGGGCGCGCTGGCCGCGATGCGTGAAGCGCGCGAGCTCGGCCTGAAGCTGGCCATCTGCACCGCGGCGCCGGACAAGAACATCGCGGTCGCCTTCCAGCGCTTCGGCCTGGGCGACCTGGTGGAGACCACCGTCAGCCCCGAGCAGGGCTTCCGTGGCAAGCCGCACCCGGACCTCTTCGTCGAAGCGGCACGCCGGCTGGGCATCGCCACCGACGCCTGCCTCGTGTTCGAGGACGCCCCGCTCGGCGTGGAAGCCGCGCGCCGCGCCGGCATGCCGGCCTTCGCGCTGACGACCACGATGCCGGCCACGGCTTTCGAGAGTTATTCCAACCTGCGCGGCACGGCGCCCGACTTCCTGTCGGTGAATCTGCCGGCGCTGCTGTCCCCCGTCTCAGCCTCCCGATAACACCGCAAACCCAAGGAGACCCGCCATGCGCGAAGGCCCGGCCACCGTCATCCGCCGCGAAGACTACGCGGCGCCGGCGTTCTGGATCCGCCAGGTCGACCTGACCTTCGACCTCGATCCGGTCAAGACCATCGTCGCCAGCCGCCTGCAGATCGAGCGCAATGCCGACACCCCCGCCGGCCAGCCGCTGAAGCTGCACGGCGAGGAACTGAACCTGCTGCGCATCCTGGCCGACGGCGAGAGCGTCTCGTTCCGCCACGAGCCCGGCTGCCTGGTGATCGACAACCCGCCGGACAAGCCCAGCTTCACGCTGGAGATCCGCAACGCCATCGCGCCGGAGAAGAACACCACGCTGTCGGGCCTCTACACCTCCGGCGGCGGCTTCTTCACGCAGTGCGAGGCCGAAGGCTTCCGCCGCATCACCTACTTCCTGGACCGGCCGGACGTGATGGCGGTCTACACCGTCACGATCCGCGCCGACAAGGCGAAGTACCCCGTGCTGCTGTCCAACGGCAACCTGGTGGAGCAGAAGGACCTGGACAACGGACGCCACCTCGCCAAGTGGCACGACCCCTTCCCCAAGCCCAGCTACCTGTTCGCGCTGGTGGCCGCTGACCTGGTCTGCCGCGAGCAGCGCATCAGGAGCCGCGCCGGCAAGGATCACCTGCTGCAGGTGTACGTGCGCCGCGGCGACCTGGACAAGACCGAGCACGCGATGAACTCGCTGATGGCCTCGGTGGCCTGGGACGAGGCGCGCTTCGGCCTGTCACTCGACCTGGAGCGCTTCATGATCGTCGCCGTGGGCGACTTCAACATGGGCGCGATGGAGAACAAGGGCCTGAACATCTTCAACACGAAGTACGTTCTCGCCAGCGCGGCCACCGCCACCGACACCGACTTCGCCGGCATCGAGAGCGTCGTCGGCCACGAGTACTTCCACAACTGGACCGGCAACCGCATCACCTGCCGCGACTGGTTCCAGCTGAGCCTGAAGGAAGGCCTCACCGTCTACCGCGACCAGGAGTTCTCGGCCGACATGGCGGGCTCGGCTTCGGCCCGCGCCGTCAAGCGCATCGACGACGTGCGCGGCCTGCGCGCCATCCAGTTCCCCGAAGACTCCGGCGCCATGGCGCACCCGGTGCGGCCGGACAGCTACGTCGAGATCAACAACTTCTACACCGCCACCGTCTACGAAAAAGGCGCCGAGGTGGTGCGCATGATGGCCACGCTGGTCGGCCGCGACGGCTTCCGCCGCGGCATGGACACGTACTTCAGCCGTCATGACGGCCAGGCCGTGACCTGCGACGACTTCGCGCAGGCCATCGCCGACGCCAACCCCGGCAGCGCGCTGGCCGCCAACCTGGCGCAGTTCAAGCGCTGGTATGCGCAGGCCGGCACGCCCACGCTGCATGCCGAAGGCGTTTACGACCCGGCGTCGCAGACCTACACGCTGACGCTGAAGCAGACGTCCAAGGCTTCGCCCGGCCAGCCGGAGAAGCAGCCCTACGTCATCCCGGTGGCCATGGGCCTGTTGTCCACCCACGGCCAGGAACAGCCGCTGCAGCTGGAAGGCGAAGCACAGGCCCAAGGCACCGAGCGCGTGCTGGTGCTGACCGAGGCGGAGCAGACCTTCCGCTTCGTCAACATCGGCGCGCAGGTCGTGCCTTCGCTGCTGCGCGGCTTCTCGGCGCCGGTGCATTTGCGCGACGGGCTGGAAGACGTGGCGCTGCTGATCCTGCTGAACCACGACAGCGACCCCTTCAACCGCTGGGAAGCCGCGCAGCGCCTGGCGCTGCGCCGCATGCTGGCCGCGGTGGAGAACCGCGACGCCGAGCCCAGCCTGGGCGATGCCTTCATCGAGGCGATGCGCGGCGTGCTGCGCAACCCCGCACTGGACCCGGCCTTCAAGGAACTCGTGCTGACCCTGCCCAGCGAGAGCTACCTCGCCGAGCAGTGCGACAACGTCGACCCGCAGCGCATCCACCTGGTGCGCGAGACCGTGCGCCGCCAGGTGGCCGCGCGCCTGGCCGACGACTGGGCCTGGGCCTGGGAACAGAACCAGGTGCACGAAGGCTACCGCCCCGACCCCGACCAGTCCGGCCGCCGCGCGCTGGCCAACATGGCGCTGCGCAACCTGGTGCTGCACGCCACCGCCACGCAGGACCCGGTGTGGCCGGGCCGTGCCTACCAACGCGTGAAAGACGCGGCCCAGATGACCGACCGCATGGGCGCGCTGGAAGCGCTGGTGCTGTCGCACGCCGAGCTGGCCGATGCCGCGCTGAAGCACTTCCACGCCCTCTTCGCGCACGAGCCGCTGGTGGTGGACAAGTGGTTCGCCTTGCAGGCCATGGCGCCGGAACCCATCGGCCCCGTTGCCGGCGCCGGCCGCGTGCTGCAGCGCGTGAAGGCGCTGATGCAGCACCCCGACTTCACGCTGAAGAACCCCAACCGCGCCCGCAGCCTGATCGGCGCCTTCTGCCACAGCAACCCGGCGGCCTTCCACCGCGCCGACGCGGCGGGCTACGTCTTCTGGGCCGAACGGGTGCTGGAACTGGACGCCATCAACCCGCAGATCGCCTCGCGCGTGGCCCGCGCGATGGACCGCTTCGGCAGCCTGGCCGAACCGTGGCGCAGCGCCGCGCGCGAAGCCATCGCCCGCGTCGCCGCCAAGCCCGACCTGAGTCCCGACGTGCGTGAGATCGTCACCAAGGCGCTCGAATCCTCACCCTCCCCCACCGCAGCAGCCGTCGCCGCCGAATGAAACGCATCAGCCTGACCCAGTACCTCGTCGAACAGCAGCGCGAGCACGGCCACATCCCCAGCCAGCTGCGCCTGCTGCTGGAGATCGTCGCCCGCGCCTGCAAGAGCATCGCCATCAGCGTCAACAAGGGTGCGCTGGGCGAGGTGCTGGGCACCGCCGCCACGCAGAACGTGCAGGGCGAGATCCAGAAGAAGCTCGACGTCATCTCCAACGAGGTGCTGATCGAGGCCAACGAATGGG
>CBIHPZ010000485.1:0-3846 GCA_966211865.1 uncultured Aquabacterium sp. | reverse complement strand
GGCAGTGAACACTCGCACGGCGCCGGGTAGGCGCCCTGGAGCCAGGCGCCGATGAACTCGGTCTGGTGGCGGTCGGCCAGCACGGGCGTGTGGCCGGTGTCGGGCAGGTGCACGACCGTGATCGGCCGGCTGCGCTGCATGCGGGCGATGGTGCCGGCCGTCAGCGCATCGGACGCCATGCCGTGCAGCAGCAGCACCGGACAGCGCACGCGCGCCCAGTCGTCCCACTGGTCGACGCTCATCGCCGCCTCGTCGCGGTAGGCCAGCATCACCCGCGGGTCGTGGCGGTAGATGCGGCCGCCTTCTTCCTCGGACCAGCGGGTCTGGTGGTGGGCGATGAACTGGCGCACGTCCTGGCCCACCGGGCCGTCGTTCTTCTGCGCCGCGCCGGTGCGGCGCTCCAGGTCGGCCGGGCTGTGGAAGACGTAGTGCCGCGCCAGCGTCTCGGCGCGGCGGGCGCGGCGTGCGCGCGGGATGTGCGGACCGACGTCGTTCAGCACCAGCCGCGCCACCAGCGCCGGGTGGCGCGCCGCCAGCTCGATGGCCGCGCTGCCACCCATCGACGAACCGAGCACCGCCACCGGCGCGCCAAGGTGCTCGATGAGCTGGCGCAGCAGCTCGACGGAGGTCTCGCGCCGGTATTCGCGCTTGTCGGCCAGCCAGCCGGAGGCGCCGCGGCCCGGCCAGTCGACGCAGACCACGCGCACGCCGGCGCGCGCCAGGTCGGCCGCCAGGAAAGCGAAGCGCATCGCGCTGTTGGCCACGCCGCCGCCGCACAGCAGCACCGGCGCGTCGCGCGGGCCCCAATCCGTCACCGCGATGGGCACCGTGTAGGGCCGGCGCAGGCGCGAGGGCACGCCGCGCTGCAGCGACAGCGGCTGCCGGTACTCAAAGGTGGCGCGCAGGAAATGGCCTTCGAAGCGCTGGTTCAGGCGGCGCGCCGCGTCGTCCCAGGCGCGCCAGGCCGCACCGTGGTCGCTCAGGTCGGTGCGCCGCCGCACCGGCGTGTCCGGCAGCTCCTGGGCTGCGGCCTGCGGGCCCGTCGAAGCCAGGTTCATCGCGTGTCCCGTCCACCGGGCCGGGTGGCTTCACGCTCGCGTTCGCGCTGGCGCAGCACGTCGATCATCACGTTGAAGGTGCGGGCCAGCTGGCCCACCTCGTCGCGGCTGCGCACCGTCACCTCGGCGCGGTCGAAGTCGCCTTCCTTCAGCGCGTGGGCGGCACCGGTCAGCGCCTGGATCGGCCGCACGATGCTGCGCGCGAAGCGCAGCGCCAGGCCGGTGAACAAGAGGCCCACCAGCACCACGCTGAGCGCCAGGTGCTTGTAGAGCACGCGGAATGGCTGCTCGAAGGTGGAACGCGGCTGGCTGACGCCGACCACCCAGTGGTGGCCGGGCACGGGTGCATAACCCGCTATTTCATCGGCCTTGCTGACGGTGGAGACGAAGCTGGTGTGGCCCGAGTCGCGCGCGCCGACCATCACCTTGGCCAGGTCCGGCATGTCCAGGCTCTGGATGCTGTCGCGGCGGAAGCGCTGGTCGGCGCGGATGGCCTTCAGCGTGTCCGGCGGCAGCGGCACCAGGCTGCGGTACAGCAGGTCTTCGCGCGGGTGGTAGACCAGCACGCCGTCGCCATCGATCATGAACGGGCCCAGGGTCGACTCCTGTTTCACCTCGTCCAGGATGGCGGCGAAGGACGAGGCGTGGATGCGCAGCACCACCGCGCCGATCACGGTCTGCGAGGCGTCCGTCACGGGCACCGCGAAGAACACGCCGGCCTGGCCCGCCACCGCGCCGACCAGGATGCTGGTGACGAAAGGGCGGCCGGCCATGGCCTCCTGGAAATACTGGCGGAAGCGGAAGTTGCGGCCCATCACCTCGGGGTCGTTGGCGATCTGCGCGGTGCCGCCCGCGTCCATCACCATCACCAGGTGGATGTCGCGGTTGGCCTGGGCGATGCGGATCAGCTTGTCGCGCAGCGCCAGCTTGGCCTCGGGGTCGGGCGAGGCCAGCCAGCGCACCAGTTCGGCGTCGGTGCCGATCACACGGGCCAACGCCATGCTGTCGTTCATCAGCTGGGCGACGCGGCCGGCGGTGTTGCGCGCCAGGCCCTCGGCCGCGGCCAACTGGGCTTCCGACAGCGCGGCCAGGCTGTTCTCCAGGTTGTAGATCGTCGTCGCCAGCATCGGCAGCAGCGCGGTGGCGCCCATGGCCAGCGCCATCTTCAGCGCCAGCGGCCAGGCCGAGGGCGTGAACACCGTGCGCAGCGCACTGGTGACGCGGTTGCCCGCGGGCGCCGCGTCGTCGCCGCGCTTGAGCACCTCGGTCAGGCGCAGCGAGGACACGTGGTCGGCGAACAGCGCCTCGCGCCAGGCGGCGATGTCGCGCGGGCGGCCGCCGGGGCTGGGCGTCAAGGCCCAGTCGATGGCGCGCAGGAAGGCCTCGCCATAACGTCCACGGCCAGCGTCCACCGCCGGCACCATGGGCACGCCGGCGTTGCGTGATTCGGCATCGGGCGGCTTCTTGCCGGTCACCGCCCAGTACAGCGTGGCGCCCAGCGCGTAGACGTCGGTCCACGGGCCCTGCTCGCCGAAGCCGTACTGCTCGATGGGCGCGAAGCCGGGCGTCACCACCACCGCGTCCTGGTCGCCCAGCGCCACCGTCTGCGCGGCGGAGCCGAAATCCAGCAGCACGAAGCGGGTGTCGTCGTCGCGCACCTGCAGGTTGTCGGGCTTGATGTCGCGGTGCAGGAAGCCGGCGCCGTGCACCACGGCCAGGCCGTCCAGCAGCGGCATCAGGCGCTCGACCAGCCCCCGCTCACCCACCGTCTGGTGCGCCGGCCACCAGCTGCGCAGCGGCTGGCCGCGCTCGTACTCCAGCACCATGTAGGCGGTGCGGTGGGCCTCGAAGAAGCGCGCCACGCGCACGATGTTCGGGTGGCGGAAGGTGGCCAGCGTGCGCGCCTCGGCCAGGAACATCTCCAGGCCCAGGCGATAACGCTCTTTGTGGCGGGAGGCATTCGGCGCCACGCTCTTGTCGCCGGAGCGGAAGGCGATTTCCTCCGGCAGGTATTCCTTGATCGCGACCGGCGCGCGCAGGTGCACGTCGGTGGCCAGGTAGGTGATGCCGAAGCCGCCCTGGCCCAGCACGCGTTCGATGCGGTACTCGTGCAGGCGGAAGCCCGGCGCCAGCGCCAGCGGCGTCTGCCGCGCCTGCAGCGCGGCGGGCAGCTCGGGCATCGGCGGCTCGTCGTCGCGCAGCAGCGGTTGCGTGGTGCCGTCGCGGCCGGCGGCCTGGCGCGTGCGGTCGATGCGGCGGGTGCGCTGCACGCGCGTGGGTTCGTCGTCGATCGGCACCGGGGTGGCGACCGGGCGCAGCGGCGGGGTGGACGGGGCGGCGGAGCGGCCACGCGTCGCCTGTGGATCGGCGCGGACGCGGGTGGCATCGGGGTCGCGAACGCGGGTCGCGTCGGGGTCGCTCACCCGCACGCGCGTCGCGTCCGGATCGGGGGCGGGATGGGGCACGGCGCGGACGCGCGTCGCGTCGCCATCGGGCGCCGCAGCAGCATGCCCCGCCGGGGAAGCGGGCACCGCGGCGCCACGCACGCGGGTGGCGTCCGGATCGTGCACGCTCACTTCAGGCGTCAGCAGCGGTTCAGATGCAGCGGCCGCCGTCGACTTCCATGCAGACGCCGGTCAGCATGGTCGCCTCGTCGCTGCACAGGAAGCAGGCCGCATTCCCCAGGTCTTCGGGCAGCGAGAAGCGGCCGATGGGGATGGTGGAGAGGAACTTGGCGCGCATCTCCGGCGTGTCCTCGCCCATGAAGGTCTTGAGCAGCGGCGTCTCG
>CBIHPZ010000484.1:0-3850 GCA_966211865.1 uncultured Aquabacterium sp. | reverse complement strand
GATGTAGCTGTGGCCCACCACCCAGCCGATGTCGCTGGTGGAGAAGTAGGTCTCGCCCGGCTGGCCGCAGAAGATGTGCTTCATCGAGGCAGCCAGCGCCACCGCGTAGCCACCGGTGTCGCGCTGCACGCCCTTGGGCCGGCCGGTGGTGCCGCTGGTGTAGAGCGTGTAGCTGGGGTGCGTGGACTCGACCCAGGCGCAGGGCACCTGCGCGCCGGCGTGCTGCTCGCGCAGCGCGGCGTAGTCGTGGTCGCGGCCCGGCGTGCGCTGGAAAGGCGCGAGGCCGCGGTCCACCATCAGCACGGAAGCGGGCTGGTGCTTCGACAGCCGCAGGCCTTCATCGAGCAAGGGCTTGTAGGGCACCACCTTGCCGCCGCGGCTGCCGGCGTCGGCGCTGACGATGACCGTGGGCTCGGCGTCCTCGATGCGGCTGGCCAGGCTGACGCTGGCGAAGCCGCCGAACACCACCGAGTGGATGGCGCCGATGCGCGCGCAGGCCAGCATGGCGAACGCCGCCTCGGGAATCATGGGCATGTACAGCAGCACCCGGTCGCCCTGCTTCACGCCCAGGGACAGCAGCACGGCGGCCATGCGCTGCACCTCGGCCTGCAGTTCGCCGAAGGTGTAGATGCGTTCCTGCCCGACCTCGGTGGAGACCCAGATCAGCGCCGGCTTTTCGCCCTGCGTGGCCACGTGGCGGTCCACCGCGTTGTGGCACAGGTTGGTGCGGCCGCCCACGAACCAGTTGGCAAAGGGCGGCCGGCTGTGGTCGCACACCTGGGTGAAGGGCGTCTGCCAGTCGATCAGGCTGGCCTGCTCGCGCCAGAAGCCGTCGCGGTCGTCGATGGAGCGGCGGTAGAAGTCGCGGTAGGTGCTCATCGCAGGTGTCTCCGGGGGTTGTTCGTCGCCAGGTTCCCGACGCTGGGCGGCCTGCACGATCCGGGCCGCATTGCAAGCCTTTGCACTGACAAAGCACTGACACTGCGGTCGTATGTCACGGCCGTTTGACGCTGGACAACCGCTTGCCGCGCCTCCGGGCCAGCCCTGAGTCGACCCCCTGAAATCGGGTGGTATCCTCCGCCGCTGTGCCGATCAGCCCCCCCGCCCTCACCCGCCTGCTGAGCCTCGCCGCGTGCCTGGCGGCCCTGGCGGGCGCGGCCCAGGCGGCGCCGGAGCAGCAACCGGCCGCAGCCGCCACCGACCCGGTGATGGCCCTGCTGGCCGAGCGCAAGCTGCTGAAGCCGCTGGAAGGCTCGCAGGTGCTGCAGACCGTGCGCGACCGCGCTTCCGAAGCGGTGATGTCGGCGATGAATTTCCTGGGCGTGCCCTACCGCCGCGGCGGCAACACCGAAGCCACCGGCTTCGACTGCAGCGGCTTCACCCGCCACATCTTCGAGATGAGCCTGGGCCTGGTGCTGCCGCGCCGGGCTGACGAACAGGCGTCGCTGTCGTCGCTGCTGCCCATCCAGCGCGAAGACCTGAAGCCCGGCGACCTGGTGTTCTTCAACACGATGAAGCGCACCTTCTCGCACGTGGGCATCTACGTCGGCGACGACAAGTTCATCCACTCGCCGCGCGCCGGCGGCGCCGTGCGCATCGAAGACATGCGCGAGTCGTACTGGGCCCGCCGCTTCACCGGCGCCCGCCGCGCCGACCTGGGCACCACCGCGCCAAACCCCCGCTGAGCACCCGGCGCCACCGCGCGCCGACAATGAAGCGATGGGCGAAACCATCATCCCCCTGGCCGACCTGCGCTACGCCGCACCGGTGCCCGCCATCCCCGCGGTGCTGACGCCGCCCACGGGCCTGTTGTCCGACCGCCTCGGCCGCCCGCTGCACGACCTGCGCATCTCGGTCACCGACCGCTGCAACTTCCGCTGCAGCTACTGCATGCCGAAGGAGATCTTCGACAAGCAGCACGCCTTCCTGCCGCACAGCTCGTTGCTGAGCTTCGAGGAGATCACCCGGCTGGCCCGCATCTTCGTCGCCCACGGCGTGCGCAAGCTGCGCCTGACCGGGGGCGAGCCGCTGCTGCGCAAGGGCCTGGAGCACCTGGTGGCCATGCTGTCGGAGCTGCGCACGCCCGACGGCGAGCCGCTGGACCTGACGCTGACCACCAATGGCTCGGTGCTGGCCCGAAAGGCGAAGGCGCTGGCAGCGGCCGGCCTCAAGCGCGTGACGGTGAGCCTGGACGCGCTGGACGACGCCGTGTTCCGCCGCATGAACGACGTCGACTTCCCGGTGGCCGAGGTGCTGGCCGGCATCGACGCCGCGCGCGAAGCCGGCCTGGGGCCCATCAAGATCAACATGGTCGTCAAGGGCGGCACCAACGACCAGGAGATCGTGCCGATGGCGCGGCACTTCCGCGGCTCCGGCCACGTGCTGCGCTTCATCGAGTACATGGACGTCGGCGCCAGCAATGGCTGGCGCATGGACGAGGTGCTGCCCTCGGCCCGCGTGCTCGAGCGCCTGCAGGCCGAATGGCCGCTGCGGCCATTGCAGCCCACGGTGGAAGGCGAGACCGCCGAACGCTGGGCCTATGCCGACGGTGCCGGCGAGGTCGGCCTGATTTCCAGCGTGACCCAGGCCTTCTGCCGCGACTGCAACCGCGCGCGCCTGTCCACCGAGGGCAAGCTGTTCCTGTGCCTCTTCGCCACGCAAGGCCACGACCTGCGCGCGCTGCTGCGCGGCGGCCGCAGCGACGAAGAAATCAGCGCCGCGCTGGCGCCCATCTGGGCCGCGCGCGACGACCGTTATTCCGAGCTGCGCGGTGCGGCCGACCCGGCGGCGGCGCCCGGCGGGCGGCGCATCGAGATGCACTACATCGGCGGTTGACGCGGGCGGAACACCGGCGCGCACGAGACGCTCACAATCGCCGTCATGAGCTCCACCGCCCCAGCCCCCCTCGACCTGATCGCCTCGGCCGTCGCCGGTTATGACGCTGCGGCGATGCCGGTGGCGCAGGCGCAGGAATTCATCGCCCGGCTCGCCTCCCCGGTGCAGGCGGCCGAGCACGTGCCGCTGCGCAGCGCGCTGGGCCGCGTGTTGGCGCAGGACGTGGTGTCGCCCATCGACGTGCCTTCGCACGACAACGCCGCGATGGACGGTTACGCGCTGCGCGGCCTGGACCTGGCCACCGACGGCGAGACCCTGCTGGCCGTGGCGGGCACGGGCCTGGCTGGCCAATCCGTCGTCAGCGTGGTGCCGCCGGGTTTCTGCGTGCGCATCATGACCGGCGCGGTGATGCCCGACGGCCTGGACACCGTGGTGCCGCAGGAGTTCGTCACCGTGCTGGACGATGGCCGCATCAGCGTGGCCGCCGGCCTGGTGCGCATTGGCGACAACCGCCGCCTGCGCGGCGACGACCTGGCCAAGGGCGAGGCCGCCTTGCGCGCCGGCCGCATCGTCAAGCCGGCCGACTTGGGCGTGCTGGCGTCGCTCGGCCGCGCGGAAGTGGCCGTGTTCAGGCGGCTGCGGGTGGCCTTCTTCTCCACGGGCGACGAACTGCGCTCCATCGGCGAGCCGCTGGAGGATGGTTGCGTCTACGACAGCAACCGCTACACGCTGTGGGGCATGCTGCAGCGCCTGGGCGTCGAGCCCCTGGACTTCGGCGTCGTGCGCGACGACCCGGTCGCGCTGCGGGAGACCTTCGCGCGCGCTGCCGACGCGGCCGATGTCGTCATCACGTCCGGCGGCGTCAGCCTGGGTGAGGCGGACCACACCAAGCGCATCATGGCCGAGCTGGGCGAGGTGCTGTTCTGGCGCCTCGCCATGCGCCCGGGCCGGCCGCTGGCGGTCGGCCGCATCGGTACCGCTTCAACCAGCGGCAACGGCCGCCAGGCGCTGCTCT
>CBIHPZ010000483.1:0-3860 GCA_966211865.1 uncultured Aquabacterium sp. | reverse complement strand
GGTCGACACCAGGTTGAAGGCCGCCACCGCGACGATCAAGGTGAGGATGATGAACATCATGCGTTTCTCGATCTGCACCGCGTCGAACCAGTGGCGGTTGGTGCGGGTCCAGTCGCGCACCGTGTAGTTGCGGCCCAGCACCCCGGCCAGTTCGTGCGACACCTCGCGCGCGGCCTGCGCATCGGCCAGCTTCAGCTGCACGCCGCTCGGGCCTTCCAGCCGGTAGAGCCGCGCCGCGTCGTCGACGTGGATCAGCGCCAGCCCGCTGTCGTACTCGTAGTGCCCGGCCTCGAAGGTGCCGGCCACGGTGAAGGTCTTCATGCGTGGCATCACGCCCGCGGGCGTCACCTGGCCGCCGGGGGCCAGCAGGGTCACGCTGTCGCCTTCGGCCACGTGCAGCTGGCGCGCCAGCTCGATGCCCAGCACGATGCGCCAGGCGCCCGGCTGCAGCTTGGCGAGCGTGGTGTCCTTCAACTGCGCGGCCACGTCGGTGACCTTGGCTTCCTCCGCCGGCAGAATGCCGCGCACGATGGCGCCGCGCATCTCGTCGCCCCGCGCGATCAGCGACTGCGTGGCGATGAAGGGCGCCGCGCCCCGCACCTCCTTCACCTGCCGCGCCTTTTCGGCGGTAGCACGCCAGTCGGCCAGCGCGGCGCCGTCGCGGTCGTAGATCTCGACGTGCGAGATCACCGCCAGCATGCGCGCCCGCACTTCCTTCTGGAAGCCGTTCATCACGCTCAGCACGATGATCAGCGCCGCCACCCCCAGGCCGATGCCGGCCACCGAGATCGCCGAGATGAAGGAGATGAAGCCGTTGCGCCGGCCCGCCCGGCCGCTGCGCGTGTAGCGCCAGCCGATCTGCCACTCATAAGGCCAATTCATGCCGGATCCACGCTCCACGCGGGCCGGCGCGGCACGGCCGGACGCGTGGCCCGGGGTGCGCTGCGGATAATCCAGGACTTCATGCACCTCATCGTACCTTTTGCCGGCGTGGCGTCCGACGCAGGCCGGCAGGCCTTGCACGACCTGCCGCTGCCGAACCTGCAGCGCCTGCTGGCCCGCCTGCAGCCGGCGGCACCCGATGCCGCCGACGAGCTGACGCTCAGCCCCCCGCACGAACGCGCCCTCGCCCAGGCCCTGGGCTGGACCGTGACCGATGGCCGCCTGCCCTTCGCCGCCCGCGAGGCCCAAGCCCTCGGCCTTCCGGACGCGCCCTGGGCCTGGCTCACCCCCGTGCACCTGCACGTCGGCACCGAGCAGTTCACGATGACCGATCCCGCCACGCTCGGACTGGACGACGCCGCCTCGCTGGAGCTGCTGGACGCCGTGCGCCCGCTGCTGGAAAGCGAAGGCTTCACGCTGCACCATGCCGCGCCGCAGCGCTGGCTGGCCACGCACCCGATGTTCGACGAGCTGGCCACCGCGTCGCTCGACCGCGTGATCGGCCGCAACGTCGACCCCTGGCTGCCGGACCAGCGCGCCGCGCGCCTGCTGCGCCGGCTGCAGAACGAGGTGCAGATGCTGCTCTACACCCACCCGCTGAACGACCGCCGCGAGGCCGCGGGCCTGCCCACGGTCAACTCCTTCTGGGCCAGCGCCGGCGGCCGCCTGCCCCCGCAAACCGCCGCCGAGGCACCCCGGCTCGACGACCGCCTGCGCCGCCCCGCGCTGGCCGAGGACTGGGTGGCCTGGCGCGAGGCCTGGAGCCAGCTGGACGCGCAGGCCATCGCCGCGCTCGGCAGCGCCGACACCCTCACCCTCGCCGGCGAGCGCGCCGCCATCACCTTCAGCGCGCAGCCGCAGGGCCTGTGGCAGCGCCTGTCCTCCTCGTTCAAGCGGCCGGCCCTGCCGGCCTTGCTGGAATCGCTGTGACCGTCATATCACTCAAAGTACGCGACATCCCGCCCCGCACCGCCTTCGCGCTGGAGCAGGCCGGCGTGCACCCGCTGCTGGCGCGCCTGTTCGCCGCGCGCGGGGTGCGCACGCCCGACGACCTGGACGACGGCCTGGGGAAGCTGCTGCCCCCGGACACCTTGCGCGGCAGCGCCGCCGCCGCGCGGCTCCTGGCCGATGCCATCGATGCCGGCCAGCGCATCTGCATCGTGGCCGACTACGACTGCGACGGCGCCACCGCCTGCGCCACCGCCATCCGCGGGCTGGCCATGCTGGGCGCCCCGCGTGAACGCCTGAGCTACGTGGTGCCCGACCGCCAGGTGCACGGCTACGGCCTCACGCCCGCCATCGTCGACCTGGCGCAGGCCCGCCGCCCCGACCTGCTGGTGACCGTGGACAACGGCATCGCCAGCGAAGCCGGCGTGGCCCATGCCCGCGCGCTGGGCCTGCGGGTGCTGGTGACCGACCACCACCTGCCGGCGCTGGTCGATGGCCAGGTGCGGCTGCCCGCGGCCGACGTCATCGTCAACCCCAACCAGCCCGACTGCGGCTTCGCCAGCAAGTGCATCGCCGGCGTCGGCGTGATGTTCTACGTGCTGCTGGCCACGCGGGCCGAGCTGCGCCAGCGCGGCCGCTTCGACGCCGCCACGCAGCCGCGCCTGGACGCGCTGCTGGACCTGGTGGCGCTGGGCACGGTGGCCGACGTGGTGAAGCTGGACGACAACAACCGCCGCCTGGTGGCGCAGGGCCTGAAGCGCGTCCGCGCCGGCCGCATGCAGCCGGGCGTGGCAGCGCTCTTCAGCGTCGCGGCGCGCGCGCCGGCGCGCGCCTCGGCCTTCGACTTCGGCTTCGCGCTGGGGCCGCGCATCAACGCGGCCGGCCGGCTGTCGGACATGACGCTGGGCATCGAATGCCTGCTCACCGACGACCCCGCCCGCGCCGCGCAGCTGGCCACCCAGCTCGACACCATCAACCGCGAACGGCGCGAGGTGGAGGCCGGCATGCGCGAGCAGGCCACGCTGCGCCTGGACGCGCTGATGCCCGCAGGCGACCCGCCGCCCGCGCTGGTGCTGTTCGACGACGAGTTCCACGAAGGCGTGGTCGGCATCGTGGCCGGCCGCATGAAGGACCGGCTGCACCGGCCCACCTTCGTCTTCGCGCGCGGGCAGGACGGGCTGCTGAAGGGCTCGGGCCGCTCCATCGCCGGCTTCCACCTGCGCGATGCGCTGGACCTGGTGACCAAGCGCCACCCCGGCGTGCTCAAGCGCTTCGGCGGCCACGCGATGGCGGCCGGCTGCACGCTGGAAGCCGCCGACCTGCCCACCTTCGACGACGCACTGCAGCAGGTGGCCCGCGAATGGCTGCAACCCGAGGCCATGCAGCGCACGCTGGCCCACGACGGCCCGCTGGCGGTCGAGTACTTCTGCGCCGAGACCGTCACGCGCCTGGACGCCCAGGTGTGGGGCCAGGGCTTCGAGGCGCCGGTGTTCTGCGACGAGGTGGAAATCCTGCAGCAGCGCCTGGTCGGCGAAAAGCACCTGAAGCTGCGCGTCCGCCACGGCGGGCCGGGCGGCCCCATCCGCGACGCCATCTGGTTCGGCCATGCCGAGCCCCTGCCCACCCGCGTGCGCCTGGCCTACCGGCTCAGCCTGGACGAGTTCCAAGGCCAGCAGCGCATCCAGATGGTGGTCGAGGCCGGCCACGAGGCGTGACGGGACGCACGCAATGACCGAGCTGCCGGCCGGCGCCTCACCGGCCGAGCACTTTCACTGCTAGCAACCAGCGCGCCGGCACGTCGGGTTACGCTGCAGGGCGCCGGCCCACCATCGGCGCGCCGGCATCCCAAGCCCGCCCACACGCCGCGCTAGCGGCCGATGACCCTGCCAACAAGGCAGGAATTCACGCTTCCGGGACCTGAATCCAGTCGTCACATCGGTGAAGCGGCAGCAACAAAGCTTGCCTTTGCC
>CBIHPZ010000482.1:0-3862 GCA_966211865.1 uncultured Aquabacterium sp. | reverse complement strand
GCCCGGGGGCGGATCGCACATCGGGTCCAGCGCGTAGCCGCCGCCGTTCTGCACGCGCCAGTCCGGCGGCAGCAGGGTGACGGCGAACCACAGGCAGTCGTTGTTGGCGTAGCGCCAGTACCAGGTCTCGCGGCCCTGCCATTCGGGCACGCGCTGCGCGGGGCGGCCCAGCAGGCGCAGCAACTCGTCGCGCGGCATGCCGTCGGTCACCTGCAGGAAGTTGGCCTCGTTCAGCACCTGGTTCCAGCGCTGCACGCGGCCCTGGGCGTCCAGGTCCACCATCCAGGTCTGCCGCCCCATGGGGCCGGTGGCGTATTCCAGCCGCTGCCCGCCGCCGGGCAGGCTGTAGCGGCCGGTGGGGCGGCCGGCCTGGGCCTGCAGTTCGGACTCGGTCTGGCCGGCGCGGAAGGCCGGGCCGGCGCAGGCGGCGAACAGGCCGGCGGCCAGGGCCGCGATCAATGCGAAGAGCGGTCGGCACATGGCGTCTCCTTCAGGACTCGGCCCGCAGCAGGTGGCCGCTGCACAGCAGGCGCTGCAGCACCGGCAGCGGCAGCACCACCTGCTGCACCCGGCCGGCTTCGATCCAACTCAGGGTCGCATCGCAGCAGGACTGCTGCAGCTGGCAGGGGCCGGGTGGCATGCCGTCGAGCTCGGCCACGCCGTTGCCGGCGAACAGCACGGCGGCCACCGGGGCGGACCGGTCGCGCTGCGGCCGCGTGGCCGACACGGCCGCGGGCGCCGGCTGCACCGCCTTGCACTGCCCGGGCTCCAGCGTCCAGTCCAGCGCGTCGCGCGGCGTGGTGCGCGGCTCGAAGGCGTGCATCGCGGCGGTGGGCGATATGGGGTCGCTGGCCGGAAAGGTCATGTCCACCGCCTCGTCCAGCAATTCCTGGTAGCTGGGCACCTTGGCCTGCGGACTCGCCGCCTGGCCTTCCAGGCGCCGGGCCTCGCGTTCAAGGACATAGGGGTCGTTCACGGGACGCTCCGATGCTGTGTATGAAATGGGTATGGATGGCACTCGGCAATCGCAGGTCCCGCCGCGCCCCGGAACAATCCCGGGTCTAATTCGGAAGTGACGCGGCCACGGAGTGCAACTCATGACCGGCCACCGCGCGCGGGCGAAGAACCTGCGGCAAGGGCGGAAAGACCCTGATGCGGTGCACGGCAAAGCACCCCCGGCGCCGCTTGCCACACCTGGAGACCGCGCCAGGCAGCGAGCCGTGCACGCCAATTGCCCTGCAAGGCCCCCGCTTCCAAGGACACCCCATGGCCACGCTGAACCTGAATGGCTCGCCGGTCACCGCCGACCTGCCCGCTGACATGCCGCTGCTGTGGGCGCTGCGCGACGTGATCGGCGCCACCGGCACGAAGTTCGGCTGCGGCATCGGCGCCTGCGGCGCCTGCACGGTGCACCTGGACGGTCAGCCGGTGCGCTCGTGCGTCACGCCCTTGTCGGCGGCCGAGGGCAGGCAGGTCACCACCATCGAGGCGATGGAGCGCGACCCGGTGGGCCAGCGCGTGCAGGCCGCCTGGCGCGACATCGACGTGGTGCAGTGCGGCTACTGCCAGCCGGGCCAGATCATGTCGGCGGTGGCTTTGCTGAAGGGCACGCCCAACCCGTCGGACCAGGACATCGATGGCGCGATGGCCGGCAACATCTGCCGCTGCGGCACGTACCACCGCATCCGCATCGCCATCAAGAAGGCGGCGGGGAGTGCGACATGAACGCCGCCAACCCACCCGTCTCGCGCCGCAGCTTCATCGCCATCGGCGCGGCCGCGGGCGGCGGCCTGCTGGTCAGCTTCACGCTCGCCGGCTGCGAGCGCCGCGCCCGCGACGAGAAGCCACCCGAATCCGCGGTGGGCTCCGCCACCACGCAGAACGCCACCAAGGCGCCCAACCTGGCGCCGAATGCCTTCATCCGGATTGCGCGCGACGGCACGGTGAGCTTCATCGTGCACAAGGTGGAGATGGGGCAAGGCACCTTCACCGCCATTCCGATGCTGCTGGCCGAGGAACTGGACGTGGACCTGCAGAGGGTGCAGCTGGAGCAGGCCCCGGCCGACAACGGCCTGTATGCCGACCCGCTGCTGGGCGGCCAGGTCACCGGCGGCTCCACGTCCGTGCGCGGCGCGTGGGAACCGCTGCGCCGCGCCGGCGCCACCGCGCGCGCGGTGCTGGTGCAGGCCGCCGCGGAGCAGTGGCAGGTGGACGCGAAGGACTGCCGCACCGCGGCCGGCGTGGTGTCGCACGCGGCCTCCGGCCGGTCGCTGCACTACGGCGAACTGGTGGACGCCGCCGCCAAGCTGAAGGCGCCGGCCGACGTGCCGCTGCGCCAGCCGAATGATTTCCGCCTGATCGGCAAGTCCACGCACCGCCTGGACTCGGCCGACAAGGTGAACGGCCGCGCGAAGTTCGGCATCGACGCACGCCTGCCCAACATGCTGGTGGCCACGGTGGCCGCTTCGCCCGTGCCGGGCGGCACGCTGGCCGGCGTGGACGAGGCCAAGGCCCGGGCCGTGCCCGGCGTTCGCCAGGTGCTGAAGCTGGAGAACGCAGTGGCCGTGGTGGGCGAGCACATGTGGGCGGCGCGCCAGGGCCTGGCCGCGGCCGCGCCCACCTGGAAGGACGGCGCGCTGGCCAACGCCAGCCTGGCGCAGATCGTCAAGGACATGGACGCCGCCTCGCAGAACGCCGGCGCGGTGGCGCGCAACGACGGTGATGCCGCGAAGCAGATGGCCGGCAGCCGGCGCCGCGTGGAAGCCATCTACCAGATGCCCTTCCTGGCCCACGCCACGATGGAGCCGATCAACTGCACCATCGACCTCAAGGCCGGCGAATGCGACGTGTACGTGGGCACGCAGGTGCCGGTGTTCGCGCAGGCCGCGGTGGCCAAGGCCACCGGCCTGCCGCAGGACAAGGTGCGGGTGCACAACCACTACATCGGCGGCGGCTTCGGGCGCCGGCTGGAGGTGGACTTCATCACCCAGGCCGCTCACTTTGCACGTCAGCTGCAGCCGCCCGCGCCGCTGAAGATCGTGTGGACGCGCGAGGAAGACGTGCAGCACGACATGTACCGGCCTTATTACCTGGACCGCCTGGCCGCGGTGCTGGACGACAAGGGCCAGCCCACCGCCTGGTCGCACCGCATCACCGGCTCGTCCATCATGGCCCGCTTCGCCCCCAGTGCGGTGAAGGACGGCATCGACAGCGACGCGGTGGAAGGCGCGAAGGACCTGCCCTACGACATCCCCGCCATCCGCGTGGAATACGTGCGCCACGAGCCGCCGCTGCCCACCGCGTTCTGGCGCGGCGTGGGCGCCACCCACAACATCTGGGTGGTGGAAAGCTTCATCGACGAACTGGCCGCCGCCAGCCGCTTCGACCCGGTGTCCTTCCGCATGAAGCTGCTGGGCAAGTCGCCGCGGCACCAGGCGGTGCTGAAGGCCGCCGCCGACCGCGCGAACTGGGGGCAGCCGCTGGCGGCGCGGCCGGGGCGCCGCACAGGCCGCGGCGTGGCGGTGCAGTTCGCCTTCGGCAGCTACATGGCGCAGGTGGCCGAGGTGTCCGTCGGCGCCGACGGCGACGTGCAGGTGCACCGCGTGGTCTGCGCGGTGGATTGCGGCCAGGTGGTCAATCCCGACACGGTGGCGGCGCAGATCGAGAGCGGCATCGTCTTCGGCCTCAGCGCCGGGCTGTGGCAGGAGATCACGCTGGACAAGGGCCGCGTGGCGCAGAGCAATTTCAGCGACTTCCGCGTCATGCGCATCAACGAGATGCCGGTGGTCGAGGTCGTCATCCTGCCCAGCACCGACAAGCCCGGCGGCATCGGCGAGACCGGCACCGCCTGCGCCACGCCGGC